>URPI01000082.1 GCA_900549705.1 uncultured Eubacteriales bacterium | reverse complement strand
TTGAGCATCTTTACTTTGAGGGGACAGCGGTGACCGGTGTCCAACTGCCCAACGGCGGCATTCTGAAAACCCTGCATCTGCCGCGGACGACTTTGAAATATTCCGAGATTGAGGCACTCCGGGCAGCCTATCCCAATGTGGAAATCACCTACACCGTCAGCTTCCGTGGCATGGAGTACGGCGAGGACACCCAGACCGTGAATCTGGCGGGAATGACCGTAGAGGAAATCACCCCGGTGATTGGCATTTTGGAAGCGCTGCCCAACCTCGGCTATGCAGACCTGATGACCGATGGCGGCACCTGTGAGCTATCCCGCCAGGATGTAAAGCGACTGGTGGAGGCAGCACCGGATGTTCGCTTCCACTATGTATTCACCCTGTTCGGGCGGACGGTTTCCACCTCTGACGAGGAAATCAAGTTTGAAAAGCTGAGCTTGACCACGGCGGACGAAACGGAAATCCGGGAAGCGTTGAGCATTATGGCTCCCGGCTCCTCTCTGATTCTCGACCGGTGCGGCCTGAGCAGTGAATTCTTAGACTCCATCCGCAAGGATTATGACGATGTGGATTTGGTGTGGCGGGTATACTACGGCACCGACGGCCGCTACACCGCTCTGACAAACGCCACCACCATCCGCTCCGTTTACAACGTCACCGACTCCACTTGCAGCGAGCTTCGATACGTCCGCAGCGTCAAATACATCGATATGGGTCACAATGACACCCTGACGGATTTGAGCTTCATCGGCTATATGCCGGAATTGGAAATCCTGATTCTCTCCGGCTGTGCCGCCAGCGACCTTTCCGGCTTTGAAAACTGCAAGAAGCTGGAATATCTGGAGCTTGCCAACTGCCTGAAGCTGTCGGACATCAGCCCCTTGGCAGGCTGCGCCAACCTGAAATATCTGAACATCTGCTACACCAAGGTCAGCAGTCTCATGCCTCTGGACGGTCTGCCCATTCAGAATCTGTTCTGCAAGCAGACCCGGGTAGCGGCGGACGAACAGAAGCAGTTCAAGGAAATTCACCCGGATGCCACTGCTGTGTTTACTGGCAGGGACCCCTACGCCGGTGCCGGTTGGCGATACACTGACAACGGCTACCACTACACCGAGTTCTACAAAAAGGTGCGAGAGGTCTTCAATCTGGACCAGGTAGACAAACTGCTGCGTGCCCAGCAGGCCGCAGAGGGAAAGAAGTAAAAAATCAGCCAGTGCGGAAATGCACTGGCTGATTTTGACGTATGGCGGATTATTCAATCGTAAAATCTATCTGATAGGGCTGCTCATCAGTGAAATCCTTCATCATGCTGTTCACAGCGGAAGGAGAGAAGAAATCATGGATGAGCATCCGAATGGCATAGGTGCCGCTGGGCAGTTCGCCGTACAGCGCCGTCCAATCCAGGGAAATTTCCGATTCCTGATTCTGTAGCACGGTGGCAACCGGTTCCTCCCACACGAAATCACTTCTTTCCAGCGGGGTACGTGGGGTGTCTTCCGCGGTGCGGTAAATGACGTAATCCATGATTGCAAGTTCCCCGAGCTGCTGGCCGCCGGACTGCTTGCAGTCCAGGACGATGCCGGTGGGGGTGACGGATTTCACCTGGAAATCGATGCCCCAATCCTCCCGGTCAATCATGTACCTGTAGGGGCTGGTTTCGTCGGGATACACCATCGTCAGCTTGGTGCCGGTTTTCAGGACACCGAAAAAGCGGATAAGATGTTCCTTGCCGTCCGGTGTTTCATAGATGTCGTGGGCGGTCATCAGGTCATACTCTGGATAGCGGTAGGTGAAATATGCCAGTCCGTTTTTGGAGTTTGCCTTTTCCTGGCAAATCCCGGCCTGGGCATCCATCTGGGCATAGGCAACCATTTCATAAACGGAGATGTCCCCCTCGCGGACGGCATCTTCAAGGGGCTTTTCTTCGCCGTCAACCAGAATGCAGACATTCGTTACATTGTCATAAATGATGTCATCCGGGTAGGCACCGTCCAGCTGTTCAGATGAAATCGTGGTAAACCCGGCGTTTTCATCCACCGTTACGGAAATCTGGAGGTGTCGTGCATCCTGATTGGCTTCCGCACAGACGGGGAGCGCTATCGCTTGCACAAGCAAAAGAAGTGCAAGCAGAAGTGTGATACCGTTTAATTTCTTCATGATAAAGTCCTTCCTATGAACATTGCTACTATTGTACGTTTGTAATAAAATAGTACGTTAAGTTCACATAATGAACATATGTTGTAAATTATAGGTTAGCGCGGTTCAGCGGTGACGTATGCCCCTGTGCTACCCACGGTGAACTTAATCGTGCAATCATGGAGTCCACCGAACATTGCATAGTAGCTCACATACGCAGGTGTTGTACCCTGACCGTGTAGATTTGTGTAACTGAGCTGGGTATTTGCCGTGGTGCTGCTAGACAGTGAACCTGTATTGGAAATAGTATATTCGCCACCCTGAGTGGTGGTATATTCCACACCAAGCGCCCAAAACGTGCCCGTTCCATAATTGCAGACTGCTTTGATGTTGACTTTTCTGTAAGCATACCCACTGCCGGAGCTACTCGAAACCACACTGTACGAGGCATTGTATGGTGAATCTACGAGGGCTAGGACTACCGCACCGTTTGAATATTCCTGATAGGAAATCTGCTGGTTTTCATTGAGCTGTTTCGTTTCAGAAACAGTCAGCACACCGGATTGACATGCGATACTTTGTACCGCGGAGCCATAGTTCATATGAATCTTGGACGCATATTCAGGGAATGCTGCTCGGGCTACTGAGAAGAGCTCGTCCTCACCATTGCTTTCTGCACCGGCAGGAATCGAAAACAGTAGAAGAAGCAAAGATAATGCAAGCAAAATACTCATTGTTCTTTTCATAAAATGTTCCTCCTTATTGTGATTAAAAGTTTATGGTGGATATTCATCAACCGTTATTCTTGGCCACTGATGAAATACGGCCAGCATATGCGAATCATTTGGCTGCGCGCTTCACCCAATGATTCAGAATTTTATGCAGCTGCTGGTTGAGCAGATACATACGCTGATACACTACTACGGCGGTATTTACCTAAATATGCTGTTCTTTGACTTAATTATAATTCGCTCTATATGTTTTGTCAACAATATTTTTCTAACATAGGTATTGAATAATAAAACCTTAATGATTATAATAGCTTTGGAAATGGAGCGTGTCGTATGGCGGATGTTGAGCAGTTACGTTTCCGCCGAGGGGTGATGTCGCTGGTGGTGCTGGCGCTCCTGGAGCGGGAAGATATGTATGGGTATCAGTTGGTGGAAGAAGTCTCCAAGCGCAGTGGCGGGCTGATTACCACACAGGAGGGGTCATTATACCCGGTCTTGTATAAGCTGGAGGATGCAGGGCTGATTTCCAGCCGGAAGATTCCGGTGGGGAAGCGGCGGCAGCGTATCCTTTACCATCTGGAACCCGCCGGAACACAGCAGCTCAGGGAAATGGTTGCGGAGTACCGGTCTGTTGTTCAGGGCGTTTTTATGATTATAGGGGAAGAACATGAATGATAGAAAAAAGAATGTTGTAATCCGGCGGTATTTACACAAAGTCAGCCGGGAGCTGCCCGTTCCGGGCAAAACAAAGCGGGCGTTGATGCAGCAAATCAAGCAGTCCGTTTACGAGCAGACGCAGGAGGACACTTCGGTGGACATGGCATCACTGTCTGCCCGGTTCGGAACGCCCCGGCAGATTGTGGAGAGCTATATGGAGAATATGAGCGTAGCAGAATTTCTGCACGATATGCGTATTCGCCAGAGAATCGTGCGCATCGTTTTCAGTGCGGCGTTGGCCGCTATTTTGGTTTGGGTTGTGGTCATTGGCGGAATCTGGCTGCGGCACCGGTCTTACGACAATGGATATATCGAGGAGATTGTAACCGTGATTGAGAGATATGAAATAGAAGGAGATGGAGAATAAAGTATGAAACAATTTGTTGCCTTTCTTGTTGCTTTTGTCCTAACAATTTCTGCGTTACCGTTTGCTATTGGTGCAGAAAGATATGATGGTGAATCTTTAGTTGTTCAATTTGAGGACGGAAGCTATATAACAGAGAAAATTACACTTACTCAATTTCGCAGGGGAGGCACTGTTTCTGGGAGTAAAGAGCAAAATTTTTATGATTCCAATGGGAATATTTGCTGGAAAGTTATACTGTACGGAACTTTTTCGTATAACGGCTCAAGTGCGACCTGCACTTCATCAAGCTGTGATGTCACCATATACTCCTCTGATTGGTATGTAATTTCCAAGAGTGCTGGTAAGAGTGGAAATTCTGCTACCGCTTCCGTGACGATGGGAGAGCTTGCGGCAGGAGTTACTGTAAAACAAGTACCAATTTTCCTAGTTTTGAACTGTGACGGCAAAGGAAATATAAGCTAAGCGACACCATCTCATTTTTGCTCCCCCATGCGGGGAGCAATTTTTTTCATTATATATGGTGAGGGACGTGATGAAACGGGCAAGTCACTTGACAAAATCCGCCCCCTGTGCTACGGTTATCCAAATATCAAAAAGGAAGAAACCATGACAAAAGAACAATATCGCTCCATCACCCAACGCGCACGCCGCATGGCCGCCCGCCTTCCCTTTGGGGCGAAGGCGTTCAGCATCCCCACCTATCTATGCGCCGCCATTTATCTTGGGATGCTGGGTCTGCTGATTCTCCGGCGGGACAGCCGCTTTTTCCGGGCAGCACTGGTTCCGGCAAGCATCTTCCTGCTGGTAACGGCACTTCGCCCCATGATTCATCGGCAGCGCCCCTATGATGCCTTTGGCATTCCACCGGTGGGAGATTTTGAACCGAACAAGGAAAAGAGTATGCCCTCCCGCCACGCTGCCAGCGCCGCTGCTATTTCCTTTGCCGTCATGTGGGTTTTCCCCACCCTGCCGGTGATTATTCTTATGAGCGCCCTGTGTCTTTTCATCAGCGCCCTGCGGGTGTTCACCGGCAAGCACTATCCGTCGGATGTGATTGCAGCGCTCCTGCTGGCGGGCGCAATTTCCTGCCTGGGTTATGCAGTCTGAAACTTCAAGAGAGGATTATTTATGTCTTACAAATACGAAACCCATATGCACACCGCAGAAGCCAGTGCCTGCGCCACCTCCACCGGTGCCGAAATGGCACGGGCCCACAAGGAAGCGGGCTACACCGGCATCTTTATCACCGACCATTTCTTCAACGGCAACACCACCGTTCCCCGGGAGCTGCCCTGGCAGGAGCGGGTAGAGCGCTTCTGTCTGGGATATGAACACGCCAAACAGGAGGGGGACAAAATTGGGCTGCAAGTCTTCTTCGGTTTTGAATATGTCTATCACGGGGCAGAATTTCTTGTCTATAACCTGGACAAGAACTGGCTGCTGCATCACGAGAACATTGACCTGCGCTCCCCCCGCTGGGCGCTTGGCCAGATGCACCAGGGCGGCGCCATCATCATCCAGGCGCATCCCTTCCGGGAGCGGGATTACATCGACCATATCCAGCTGTTCCCCCGGGACATTGACGGCGTGGAAGCCGTGAATGCCGCCCATCTGGGGGCAGAGGGACGGCGGATGAATGAACGTGCCTTTGCTTACGCCCGTATGTTTGACCTGCCTGTAACGGCCGGTTCCGACAGCCATAGCGTTGGCCGGATGTTTGGCGGCGGTGTGGAGCTGGACGAAAAGCTGACCTGCCCTATGGACTATCTCACCCATTTGCGGGCGGGAAGCTTGAGACTTTTGGGCGAGCAGCCAATTCCTGATACAGCCCAACGGCAAATTTGATTTGCCCGGCATCTTCCAAAAGCGCGTCCAAATCTTCTGCTGTCCGCCAGGTGTGGAAAATGAAGGCATCCTGCTGTTCCTCAATAACATAGTGGCAATGGAGCGCATCATCTGTGTGAATGATGCCCTTCCGGGGAAATCGGTTTTCTCCAAAGTGTGCGCCGTCTGCTTTCAGCGCAACTGCCTGTCCGCCCAGCGCCAGCTCCAGCCAGATTTCCTGCCCCTGCCAGCGGGACAGATATTGCGAAACCGGGGTGAGGGTTGGCACAGCCGGCACAAAAACGGCGCAGTCTGCGGCGGCGTATTCCGGCGGAAGCCCCAGGGAGATGGGGAGGTTTGCTGCAAGATAGCTTGTCAGTGCCAGGGATTCCCGGTTGGGCGGATTCAGAAAATCCACCAGCAGCCCGGTACAGTTCAGCTTTGAGATGGTTTCCTTCAGTTCCCGGCACACGCGTTCCGGGTCGTGGCCGCAGATGGGGGTACGGTCGTTGAGAATCAGGAGGCTCTCCTTTGGCAGCGCGGCGGGGAAGTTGCACAGCCCGGTGGAGTAGGGAGAAAAATGGCAGGCCATCCAGGCAGTTTTTTTCGGCAATGCAGCAGCGGATGCCATTTCTGCCCCGGTCATGGCCAGATATCGTTCAATCGCCATGGACAAACCCTTCTTCCTGTGGTATAATACATCCTATCCTATGAACCCGTGGAGGTCTGTATGTCTATTTCGCTGCTGCCAAAGTGCATCGCCCGCGCGCTGCCGGATATCACCCCGGCACAGCTGCGCAAGCAGGGAATCAAACTGCTGATGCTGGACTTTGACAACACCATCGTCCCGTATACTACCGATGTCCCTACGGAGAACATGAAAGAATGGATTTCTGTCATGAAAAAGTCGGGGATTCAGCTTTGCGTTGTCTCCAACAGCAAAAAAGAGCGGGTGAAGGTGTTCTGTGCCGCCTATGGTTTGGACTGCATCACCCATGCCTGCAAACCCTTTGCAAAGGGCATCCGGCAGTGCCTTGCAGCATACGGCATCCCCGCTCAGAATGCGGCGCTGGCGGGTGACCAGATTTTTACGGACACCCTGGGGGCAAACTGCCAGGGAGTGTATTCCATCCTGGTCAGCGCCATCCATAATCACAATTTCTGGCTGAAAGCCCGCCATGTTTTGGAGCTTCCCTTCATTGCCATGGCAAAGAACAGGAGAATCGAAAATGAAAAATCTTGAAAAGTACCTGTCCGTTTTGGATGACCAGGTGGACGGTCTGCTGCTGACTTCCCGCTACAGCCGTCATTACGGCGCGGAGTTCGATATTGCCGAGGGCATGGCAGTTGTCTCTAAGAAGGGCTGCCGCTATTTTACCGACAGCCGCTACATTGAGTCCGCAACCAATAACATTCACGATTTTGAGGTCATCATGACGGACCGCAACCGCAACTATGCGCTGCTGATCAACCAGGCCATTGCAGATTTTGACATTCACACCCTGGGATATGAGGAAGAATACATGACGGCAGGGGAGTGCAGCCGCTTCCAGCAGAGCCTGAATGCCAAGATGGTTCCTTATAACGAGAAAATCCGTGCCTTCCGGGATGTCAAAGAGGAGTGGGAGCTGGAGCGCCTGCGCAAGGCACAGCAGATTGCCGACGCTGCCTTTCTGGAGGTGCTGCCCCGGCTGAAGGTGGGCATGACCGAGCTGGAAGCCCAGGCGGAGCTGATTTACTGTATGTATAAAAATGGTGCGCAGGGGCTGTCCTTTGATCCCATTGTGGTATCCGGCCCCAATACCAGCCTGCCCCACGGTGTGGCGGGCAGCCGGGTGATTCAGGAGGGGGACTTTTTGACCATGGACTTTGGTGTGCTGTACCAGGGCTACTGCTCCGACACCACCCGCACCGTTGCCTTCGGCTATGCCACCGAGGAAATGCGCAAGGTCTACAATGTGGTGCTCAAAGCCCAGTGCGAGGCGCTGGCAGCCACCCGGGCGGGAGTGACCGGAAAATTTGTGGACGGCGTTGCCCGCCGGGTGATTACGGATGCCGGTTACGGCGACTGCTTTGGCCACAGCTACGGTCACGGTGTTGGCCTGGAAATCCACGAGTACCCCAATATGAATATGCGAAATGAATCTCCGCTTCCTGCGGGGGCAGTCTGTTCGGCGGAACCCGGCATCTATCTGCCCGGAAAATTTGGCGTGCGCATCGAAGATGTGGCGGTTTTGAAGGCGGACGGCTGTGAAAATCTCACAAAGCTGCCAAAGGAACTGCTCATTTTGTAAAAAATCATAATTTCCCCTTGAAAAAAGAGCGCCAATGGGTTAAAATAAAGCGATACAATTTTGTACATACTTTTCTATCCCTTCGGGGAGGATAACTTAGGAGGATATTGAAATGATTTCTGCAAGTGAATTCAGAAACGGTGTTACCTTTGAAATGGACGGTAAGGTCATGCAGGTCATCGAGTTCCAGCATGTTAAGCCGGGCAAGGGTGCCGCTTTTGTCCGCGTGAAGATGAAGAACGTCATCACCGGCGGCGTGACCGAGACCAGCTTCAACCCCACCGCCAAGTACCCCACCGCTTACATTGAGCGCAAGAAGATGGAGTACTCCTACAACGATGGCAACCTCTACTACTTTATGGATGGTGAAACCTACGAGCTGGAGCCCATCGACGGCAGCGTGCTGGACGATTCCTTCAAGTTTGTCAAGGAGAATGATACCTGCGTCATCATGAGCTACAAGGGTGCTGTGTTCGGCGTGGAAGCTCCCAACTTTGCTGACCTGGTGGTCACCAAGACCGAGCCTGGCTTCGCCGGCAACACCGCTACCAACGTCACCAAGCCCGCTACCGTGGAAACCGGCGCTGAGGTGAAGGTGCCCCTCTTCATCAACGAGGGCGACAAGATTCAGATTGACACCCGCACCGGTGAGTATCTGGGTCGTTCCAAGGCTTAATTGGTTCCAAACTGAATTTCCGATTAAAGGAGCGAATAACAATGACGATTTCCGAAAAGTCCGCCTACCTCAAGGGCTTGATGGACGGCCTGAAGCTGGACACCGAGACCAACGAAGGAAAGATGATTGCTGCCATTGTAGACCTGCTGGGCGATATGACCAAGAAGGTTGTGGACATCGAAGACACCACCATCGCTATTTCCGACGAGCTGGATGAGATCGAGGAGGATTTGGATGCCATCGAGGACTACATCCTGGACGAGGAAGATGACGAGGACGACGATTACGTCGACGAAGACGGCTGGGACGATGACGAGGACGACGAGGAAGACGATGGCGAAGAGGGCTTCGACTTCGGCGACGAGGAAACCACCGTCTACGAGGTTCAGTGCGCCTGCGGCAACATCATCGACTTTGACGAGGATGTGCTGGAGTCCGGCAGCATTGTCTGCGACAAGTGCGGCGAGACCCTGGAATTTTCCTTTGATGACGATGAAGAGGACGACAAGTAATCTTCAATAAATCGCATTTCCGCCGGAGAGGATTTTTTCCTCTCCGGCATTCGCTTTTTGTGACACCACGGAGATAATACCAATACGTTGGTGTCCTAACCTACCCGGTGACAATACCGCTCAAAAATCGTGGGATGGGGATTATGGCGCGAAGCGCCGTTTATACAGAAAAAATCCCCGATTCACGAAAATGAATCAGGGATGAAATTTTCATTAAACCTTCTTTACCTTGGGGATGTCCTGTCCCTTCACCAGCTTGACCACCACGCCGGACAGCAGGAACAGCGCCACGAGGTTGGGGATTGCCATCATGCCGTTGAAGGTCTCGGCAATGTCCCACAGCAGTCCCAGGTCGATGGTTGCGCCCACAATGGACACCAGGGAATAAACCACCAGGAAGGGTTTGATAGCTTTGCTTGTCAGAATAAATTCCGCGCAGCGGGAGCCGTACAGTCCCCAGCTGATGATGGTGGAGAAGGCAAAGCAGCACATGGAAATCGCCGTGA
>URPI01000081.1 GCA_900549705.1 uncultured Eubacteriales bacterium | reverse complement strand
ATGATTGCCACCGGCAATCATAATTTTGAAAGATTCGCTGCGCTCTGCAACACCCTCGGGGGAAGCCAAGGGGCAGAAAACTTACGCTTTTACCACTCAACGAACCGCTCAGTCCCGTCAGCTTCGGACGGATTCTATCCGCCTCTACGGGTATGCGGCGTATCATTGCGGAAACTTGCAAATCCGTATTTTAAAATTGCATCTTTTTGGCAATGGAGCGGGGGATGGTAAAATTGGAGGCTGCAACGGCAAAAATTAGCGGAAGAAACTTCACATCATCTTAAAGAAATGTTCACGCCATATGGAATAATGATTTCACGGCAAAAACTTTTGTGAAAATCAACAAAACAAACGGGCGTAAAAAGGAAACGTATGTGAAAAATACAGAAGAGAATGAAAATCGGTTGGAAAATTCAACAGAGGGTTGATTTCCGGGGATGCCTGTGGTAAAATAAACGAAAATCATTTGAAAAAGTGATTTATGCAGGAGGCGAGCTTGGGTTATGCATAAAATCCTGCAAAAAGTATTTAAGGAGGAAACAAACATGAAGAAACTTCTCGCAATCGTTCTGGCACTGGCAATGGTTCTTCCGATGGTCTTCAGCGCTTATGCTGATGTCCCCGCTCTGGAAGAAAAGGATGACCAGGAACTGTACGACGAGATCCTGGGCGAGTTCTATGACATGTACATGACCGCCCTGGAATGCATGGATGTAGACCAGCGCTACGCACTGGAAGCTCTGGCTGAGGCCAAGATGCTCGAGGCTGGCGTGCTGCTGCCCACCACTTCCAACTATGGTAACTACGGCATCGGCCGCACTGTTCCCAAGACTGCCAACGGCACTCTGTGGGGCAATGACTCCGACCGCCAGTACTCTCTGCTGGTCACCAAGGAAATGATTAAGGCGACCGACCGCGATGCCCTGAAGGCTATGTGGATGGAAGCTCCTGATGCTGCTACCTACATCTCCGAAGCCAAGGCTTACCTGACCGAGAACGGCTACACCCTGGACGACGAGTACAAGTACCCCTCCACCTCCGACCCCCAGACCTGGGACGCTCTGAACACCTATCTCCAGGCCGACTCCCGTCCGCTGGTTCAGCTGTACGACGGCCTGATGATGTACGATGTCAAGAACACTCAGCAGCCCGCTATCGCTGAGAGCGTTGAGTCCAACGACGACATGACCGTCTTCACCTTCAAGATCCGTCAGGGTGTGAAGTGGGTTGACTCTCAGGGCCGTGAAATCGGCGAAGTCACCGCTGATGACTTTGTTGCCGGTATGCAGCACATGATGGACTGCTCCGCCGGTCTGGAATGGCTGGTTGACGGCACCATCGTGGGCGCTTCCGAGTACCTGAGCGGCGAGACCACCGACTTCGGTGATGTCGGTGTCAAGGCTCTGGATGACTACACCCTGGAGTACACCCTGTGCGATCCTACCCCCTACTTCCTGACCATGCTGAGCTACAACATCTTCGCTCCCATGAACCGCAGCTACTTCCTGAGCCAGGGCGGCGCATTCGGCATTGAAGAGTTCGCAGCTGCCAAGGAATCCTCCAACTACAAGTACGGCACCTCCCCCGACAACATTGCTTACAACGGTCCCTTCCTGGTGAAGAGCTACACCGAGAGCAACACCATTGTCTTTGAGGCCAATCCCTCCTACTACAACCCCGACATCCTGGGTGTCCACACTCTGACCTGGAAGTATGACGACGGCACCGACAACACCAAGACCTACAAGGATATGGTGGCCGGTGACATCACCAATGCTGGCCTGAACACCGCTACCCTGGAGATTGCCAAGGCTGACGGACTGTTCGACGAGTACGCATACGTTTCTGATACCGATGCTACCGCTTTCACCGAGTGGATGAACGTCAACCGTAAGGCTTACGCCAACTTCAACGATGCCAACGTCGCTGTTTCCACCATGACCGAGGATCAGAAGACCCTGGCCAACGCTGCAATGCGCAATGTTCACTTCCGTCGCGCTGTGATGTACTCCATCGACCGCGCTACCATGGTTGCACAGCGGAAGGGCGAGGATCTGAAGTACAACTGCATGATTAACGCTTACGTCCCCGGCAACTTCGTTTACCTGAGCAAGGAAGTCACCGTTGACATCAACGGCGAGTCCGTCACCTTCCCCGCCGGCACCGCTTACGGCACCATCCGTCAGCGTCAGCTGGATGCCGATGGCAGCACCATGAAGACCTACGACGAGGAGACCGGCCTGGGCACTGGCTTCGACGGTTGGTACAACCCCGAAGCTGCTAATGCTGAGCTGGCCATCGCCATCGAAGAGTTGGCTGCACAGGGCTACGAAATCAGCGCTGAGAATCCTGTCTATTTGGATATCGCCAGCTTCACCGGCAACGATTCCTTCAAGAACCAGGATCAGGCTCTGAAGCAGAGCGTTGAGAACGTTCTGGGCGGTGTTGTCATCGTGAACATCGTTCCCTGCGACACCCAGAAGGATTGGCTGAACGCCACCTACTATCCCAACACCGGCGCTGAAATGAACTTCAACATCGGCAACAACGGCGGCTGGGGCCCCGACTACGGCGATCCCAAGTCCTACCTGGATACCCTGCTGCCCGGCGGCAACGGTATGACCAAGAGCTTCGGCCTATTCTAATTCCCATTAGACAGTTCCGATTCTAAAAAAACAACAGTCTTTCGGGGGACGGGTCCCAATCGATCCGTCCCCCGATTGGCCAGTAAAAGCGAGAGTGATAATATGACGAAATACGTAGTAAACAGACTCCTTCGCGGCTTCCTCTCGGTTGCGATTATGGTTGTCATTGTGATGGTGATGATTTTTACGCTGATGGATCGCCAGCTGATTTTTGCATCTGACCCTCTGTTCAGCAAAAAGACGTTTAACGCGAAGGAGACCTATATGTACAGCAAGTGGGAGGAGTATGGGTATCTGGATTATGTTACCTATGCCGACTACCTGCTGCAATTGACCAAGGATGGCACCATCACCGAGGAAACCCGGGCAGCTGCCGTCAAGCTGGGGCGCACCGCGGACAAAGACTCCGAGCTGACCGCCCAGTATGTAAAGGAATTTGAGGAATATTATACTTCCAGAGGCTATGGCGTGACACGGCTGGACACCAAAATGAATGGCAAAAAGGTTGCCAATGGTGGCCAGGCGGCTTTGTTTGCTTATAAGGACAAACCCATTTGGAATCGCGCTGTGAACTATTTCACCGGCCTGCTTGAATTTGATAACATCCATCGGGTGCAGGAGGACATCGGCGAGCGCAAGCTTACCTTCACGCTGCATGACCCGGTGTATGGCGGCGAGAAATTCTCCCCCGCCATTATGGGCAACGGCACTGACCACAAGTACCTGATGTACTGCGACAACCGTTTCCCCTATATCCATCAGAATTTCCTCACGCTCCACCTGGGTAAATCCTTTGTGGTGAACCAGGGCGTTGACGTGTTTGATACCATGACCCGCCCCCAGGGCGCTTACGTCACCAGCACCATTACCTATCCCACCGGTCTCATGGAGGAGAGTGCCGACGATTTGCACTCCGCAACCTATGTTGCCGGTTCTCTGGAGGCAGGCCAGCTGCTGTATGGTTCCCGCTTTTCCGATGATTACACCATGACCAGCACCATGAAAAATGGCAGCTCCAAGATGGGCTATTCCTTCCTGTTCGGCATTCTGGCTGTGGTGCTGGCTTATGTGGTTGGCCTGCCCCTGGGTGTGCTGATGGCATTGAAGGCCGATACCTGGATTGATAAGCTGGGCACCTTCTATATCGTGTTTATCACCGCTGTTCCCTCCCTGTCTTATATCTTCATGGTCAAGAGTATCGGCTATGCATGGGGTATGCCCACCTCCTTTGACCTGGAATCCAATAATAAGATGATGTATCTGCTGCCCGTCATTTCTCTGGCCATGCCCAGCGTTGCCAGACTGATGCGCTGGATGCGCCGGTATATGATTGACCAGAAAAATTCCGATTATGTCCGCTTCGCCCGCTCCAACGGCTTGACCGAGGGCGAAATCTTCCGCAAGCATATCATGCGCAACGCCGTGGTACCCATTGTGCAGGGCATTCCTGCCAGCGTTTTGTTCAGCCTGGTTGGTGCCTTCTACACCGAAAAGGTGTACGCCATTCCCGGTACCGGCGGACTGATGGTTACTGCCATCCAGACCTACGACAATAACGTCATTGTGGGCGTGTGCCTGTTCTATGGTTTGCTCAGCGTGGTTTCCCTGGTGCTGGGCGATGTGCTCATGGCCACGGTTGACCCCAGAATCTCCTTTAACACGAAAGCTAGGTGAGTCAAGATGAGTCAAGAAAAAGTAAAAATCGACGATTTGGGTTTCAGCGAGGAGGAGCTGTTCTCCATCCAGTCCCATAGCGACGAGGAAGCAGAGCGCATCACGGCTCCCCGCTATTCCTATTGGAAGTCCGTTTTCCGCGTGTTCTTCCGCAAGAAAATCAACATCTTCGTTCTGGTTGTGATGGTTCTGGTGGTTGGCTTTGCCTTTATCTACCCGCCCCTGTCCGGCTATGACGAGTTTGCAAACCTGATGGATTCCTCTGCCAAGCACCTGTCCCCGGCGGCTGCCATGGAAAAGTTTGGCTATAATATCCATTGGATTCTGGGCACCGGCGCTGCTGGCGGCTCCACCTTTGATGCCGTCTGGACGGGCGCGCGGGTTTCCATTGCGCTGGCGCTGATCTGTGCTGCCATCAACATGACCGTTGGCATCATCGTGGGTGCTCTTTGGGGCTACTCTAAGCGTGCCGATAAATTCATGCTGGAGCTGTATAACATTGTTGGTAATATTCCCTATCAGCTGCTGTGCTCCGTGCTGGTGCTGATTTTCCGTCCGAAGTTCTGGACCATGGTGTTTGCCCTGACCATTACCGGCTGGCTGCCCATTGCCCACTTCTTCCGCACCCAGGTGCTGATCATCCGCGACCGGGAATACAACCTGGCATCCCGCTGCTTGGGCACGCCCACCATGCGCATTGCCACCAAGAACCTGCTGCCCTTCCTGACCTCCATCATTGTCACCCAGGCAGCCGTGGAAATTCCCAGCTACATCAGCATGGAAGTGTTCCTGGCCTTCATTGGTCTGGGTCTGACCGACACCACCCTGGGTAAGCTGATTACCAATGCGCAGAGCGCCATGCTGACTCCCGGCTGGCAGATGGAGTTCTGGAGCCCCGTCATTCTTGCCTCCATCATTGCCATTGTGCTGTATGTGGCTGGCCAGAACCTGGGCGACGCTTCCGATCCCAGAAGCCACATGATGTAAGGGGGAGCAGCTATGGAGAAAAAAGTATTGCTGTCTGTCCAGGACTTGGTTGTCAAGTTCCATGTCCGCGGCAGAGTGCTCACCGCCATCCGGGGCATCTCCCTGGATATTTATGAAAACGAGTCCATTGCCATCGTGGGCGAGTCCGGCTCCGGCAAGTCGGTGTTTACCAAGACCTTTGCCAATATGCTGGATTCCAACGGCTTTATTGACCAGGGAAAAATCATCTTCTCCGATGAATCCTTGGCAAACTTCACCGTCCGCCTGGGGAATGCCCAGAAGCGGATGATTTCCGAGGTTACAGAAAAGCTCAACGAGTATTCCAAATTGGAAAATGGCGCAGAAATCTACAAGCAGATGAAATGCCTGGAATCCGAGGCAAGGCAGAAAGCATCTCTCAGCGATGAAGAACGGGCTGAGATTGCCGATAAACTGGAGGAGCTGCGTTATGAACACGCCGAGGCCTTCAACCTGAAGCAGACCTTGGACTCCAAGCATGACAAGGACAAGATTCGCCAGATTAACGCCCAGCTCAGTGACCTCAGCAAGAAGATTAATGAGCTGGAAGCCATGGAGAAGGCAACCGTGAAGCAGCGCGCTGCCGCTGCCAAGAAGGATCACGCCTATCAGGCAGAGTATGACAAGAAGATGGCACAGCTGAAGGAAAAGTATGCTGCCGCTTGTGCCACCCCCGTGACCCAGGCACAGAGAGAGCGGAATCTGGAGCTTGCCAAGGAGGTTTGCCTGTCCGTCAACCGCTATGGTTTCCTGGATCGTCAGAAGATTCAGCGCAAGCTGATGAGCTGCCTGAAGGAAGCCATGCGCCAGGGGCTGGATTTGAGCCGGAACTCCGTCCGCAACGACGTGTTCTCCCCTGCGATCTATCGCGTCAAGCTGCTGGACGAGACTCCCGAGCAGCTGCATGGCCGGTGCATCTTCGACCTTGCCAATGTGAAGTACACCAAGGATCTGGCGCAGATTCGCGGCAAGCGAATTGCCACGGTGTTCCAGGATCCCATGACCTCTCTGAACCCCATCCTCACCATTGGTGACCAGATTTCCTCCATCATCCTCAAGCACCAGAACTGCTCGGAGCGGGAGGCAAAGATTCGCGCCATTGAGCTGATGAAGAAGGTGGGCATTCCCAATGCCGAGAGCCGTTACGATGACTATCCCTTCCAGTACTCCGGCGGTATGCGCCAGAGAATCGTTATCGCCATTGCCCTGTCCTGCCAGCCCAAGATTCTCATCTGTGATGAGCCCACCACCGCTCTGGACGTGACCATCCAGGCGCAGATTCTGAAACTCATCAAGGACTTGCAGAAGGAATTTGGCTATACCATCGTGTTCATCACCCACGACCTGGGCGTGGTTGCCAACATCGCTGACCGTGTGGCTGTGCTGTACGCCGGTCAGATTGTGGAGCTGGGCACGGTGGAGGATGTGTTCTATGATCCCCGCCATCCCTACACCTGGGCCATGCTTTCCAGCTTGCCCCAGTTGGCACAGCGGAACACCGAGCTGTATTCCATCACCGGCACCCCTCCTTCTCTTTACAATACCATCGTGGGCGATCCCTTCGCACCCCGGAATCCCTACTGTCTGAAAATTGACACCTTGAAGGACGCGCCCATGTTCCAGGTGTCCGAGACCCATTTCGCCAAGACCTGGCTGTTGGATCCCAGAGCACCGAAGATTGAAAAGCCGGAGGCCATCCAGAATCTCCATGAGAAGCTGCTGGATGCCTTCAACATTTGATAAGGAGGTTATGTGCCGTGAGTAATGCACAAGAAGCAACTGCAAAACATTTCCCGGAGCATGGCCCCATTGACCCCAAAACCGGCAAAGAGGTGCTGGTGTCCCTGAAAAATGTGGACATCACCTTCGGCAAGGGCGACAAGGCGCTCAAAGCCGTCAGCAATGCAACCTTTGACATCTACAAGGGAGAAACCTTCTCTCTGATTGGTGAATCCGGCTCCGGCAAGACCACCATTGGCCGCGCCGTCATCCGGGTCAATCCCTGCTCCGCCGGTGAGATTCTGTATAAAGGTGTCCGAATTTCCGGTAAGATTCCCCACAGCCTGGACCGGGAGGTGATCCGGAACATCCAGATGGTGTTCCAGGATCCTGCCGCCTCTCTGAACGAGCGTGCCACCGTTGACTATATCGTCTCCGAGGGCCTTTACAACTTCCATCTGTACAAGGATGAGGCCGACCGGGTGCAGAAGGTGGACAACATCATCAAGGAAGTGGGTCTGCTGCCTGAGCATCTGACCCGTTATCCCCACGAATTCTCCGGCGGTCAGCGCCAGAGAATCGGCCTGGCCCGTGCCATGGTCATGGAGCCGGAGCTGGTGGTGGCAGACGAGCCCATCTCCGCACTGGACGTGTCCATTCGTGCTCAGGTGCTGAATCTGCTGAAAAAGTTCCAGCGGGAGCAGGGCACCACCTATCTGTTCATCGCCCATGACCTGTCCATTGTCCGGTTCATTTCCGACCGCATCGGCATCATCTACAAGGGCGACATCGTGGAGGTTGCCGAGGCAGAGGAGCTGTTCGATTTCCCCATGCACCCTTACACCCACAGCCTGATTTCTGCCATTCCCATCCCCGACCCTCAGCTGGAAAAGAACAAGGAGCTGTACACCTACGACCCCAGCATCCACGATTACTCTGTGGATAAGCCGGAGCTGGTGGACATTGGCAACAACCACCTGGTCTACGGCAACAAGGCGGAGATTGAGCACTATAAGAAGCTCCGCGCCGAGGGGAAGAAGGTCAAGTCCATTACCATCCTTACCCCCGAGGAGAAAGCAAAACGGGATGCCGAGGCAAAGCAGGAGCCTGTGTCCGAGGTCATCCTGGATCGCCCCCTGCACGACAGCGGTAGCTTCTGGTTCCGGTTCCTTGCTTTCCTCCTGCCCATCCTGGGTCTGATTGCAGGTCAGGTTTACAAGAGCAAGAATTATATCAACAACTTCAAGGCCTTGAAAAAGGGTGCCATTGCCGGCCTTATCTTCCGGCTGGTGCTGCTGATTATCTTCGTCCTTTTGATTGTGATATCCGTTCTGTAGTATTTTTTCAGCAGGGCTGCCAGGCGTTGGCAGCCCTGCTTGTTATCATGAAAGGAGTACCCATGTCCAGAAAAGAACGCAGAAAAGAGCCGGCTCTTACCCCCAAAGAGCAGGTGGAGCTGAGCCAGAAAAATATCCCCCTGCGCATCGTGCTGGTGGTGCTGGCGCTGGTGGCAGCAGCTGTTTGCTTTGCCAATGCCCTGGGGGAGATGGGGAAGGTGCAGCCCGGCTGGCAGGAAATTCTGGCCACCAATCCGATAACCGCGGCATCCCAGGATTTTGTGCTCACCTACAACCTGGGTGCGGGAAGCCTGAGCCCCAAGGCAGAGCAGCAGAGGGTTTCAGAGCTGTATACGCGCGTATTGGACGAGACATCACAGGCTCTGTCCAATCAGGCGGTATCCGGCGTGAATAACCTGTACACCCTGAACCGGCAGCCCAATGCAGATATTCAGGTGGAGCCGGAGTTGTATGCGGCTTTCCGCGTGCTGGAAAACGCGGGCAGCCGGATGGCATACTACGCACCGGTGGCAGAGCAATATGATGCGCTGTTCTCCTGCACCTATGACGAGGAGGCCGTGCAGTTTGACCCTCAGCGGGACAAGGCCGCAGGGGAGTTTGCTGCGCGGATTGCCGCCTTTGCAAAGGACAGCGCCGCAGTGCAGGTGCGTTTGCTGTCGGACAACACCCTGCGGCTGGAAGTGAGCCAGGAATACCTGGACTATGCCCGGGAGAGTGGTGTGGAGACCTTTGTAGATTTCGGTATCCTGCGCAATGCGCTGCTGTGTGACGCAGCGGCGGATTCATTGGTGCAGGCTGGCTATATCCAGGGGGTGCTTTCCAGCCTGGATGGATATGCCCGCAGTTTGAACGGGGAAGAATTTGCGCTGAATATATTTGAGCGGCAGAATGGGAAAATTAAAAATGTGGGTATTGTGAACTACAGCGGCCCCGCCGCTCTGGTTAGCTTCCGCGCATTCCCGGCGACCGAGAGTGACACGGTGAATTATTATACCTACTCCGATGGCACGGTGATTTGTCCCTACCTGAATGAGGACGGCATCTCCCATGCCAGCGCCGGAATGCTGGCTGGACTTTCCCCCAGCGGAACTGCCACATCCCTGGCGCTGCGGCTGCTGCCGGTGTTCACCGGCGAAGCAGGAGGGGAGAAGGCACTGGACGACCTGTCCTGGGTGATGAGCCGTGACGGCGTGCTGCAAATCCATGGAACAGGCTTCGTGCGGAAGTAACAAAGTCTTTTGTAACGCCAACCGTAGGGGTCGCCAATTTGGCGACCCGAAGCTTCCGGAACAACTGGGTGCGTTATATGGAATCAGCTACCGCTACCTCCCCTTGGCTTCCCCCGGGGGGAAGCTGTCACGATGAAAT
>URPI01000080.1 GCA_900549705.1 uncultured Eubacteriales bacterium | reverse complement strand
CGGTTCCGAAGAGCCGTCAAGTCTGCCAGCTTCCCCTCGGGGGAAGCCAAGGGGTGGAAGACTTACGCTTTTACCATTCAACAGACGGCTCACTTCCGTGGGCTTCGGGTCGACTGCTAGTCGACCCCTACAGTGGGCATTGTAAATTAACCAACCGCCCATAAAATCCCCCGGTTTGGCGTGCAGTATCGTCACCGGGCGGGTTAGGGAACTGGCGTATCCGTACCATGTCCGTAGCGTCACTGGAAAGGCGCTACTGTGATGTTTGCGGTTTGGCGTGCAGCCTCGTTACCGGGCGGGTTAGGGAACTGCCGTATTCGTACCACCCCCCGTGCGTCATTGTCCGGCGCTGCGAGCGCCAAATGTGACAGAACTGTTCGCTTTGAAGCCGGGGATGTAAGAAAAATCGAGGGCGGCAACCGGGCAGCTTATGGTATCATGTTGCCACAAACGAAAGGAAGCGAGCAACAATGAAAACAATGAATCGAACCATATGCCTGATTGCCTATCTGGCAGTGACCGCCGTTTTCGGCGCAGAGGAAGGGGAGGAGCAGTAATGAGCCTGCTGACAGTGGAACACCTGAAGAAAGTCTACACCACCCGCTTCGGCGGCAACCGTGTGGAGGCGCTGCGGGATGTGAATTTTTCCGTGGAGCAGGGAGAGTATACCGCCATCATGGGCGAGTCCGGCTCCGGCAAGACCACACTGCTGAATATCCTGGCAGCCCTGGATAAGCCTACCTCCGGCACGGTGCTGCTGGAAGGGAAGAACCTGAGCGCCATCAAGGAAAAGGACGTGGCAGCCTTCCGGCGGGACAATCTGGGCTTTGTGTTCCAGGATTTTAACCTGCTGGACACCTTCAATTTGGAGGACAACATCTATTTGCCCATGGTGCTGGCAGGAGTGCCCTATCCCCAGATGAAGGAGGTACTTACCCCCATTGCCCGGCAGCTGGGCATTGAGGATCTGCTCAAGAAATACCCCTATGAGGTGTCCGGCGGTCAGAAGCAGCGTGCCGCCGTGGCACGGGCGCTGATGATGAAGCCCAAAATCATTCTGGCAGATGAGCCGACCGGTGCGCTGGACTCCAAGGCCACGGATGAGCTGCTGCGGCTGTTCAGCCAGATTCACAAGGGAGGGCAGACCGTTCTCATGGTCACCCATTCGGTCAAGGCTGCCAGCTGTGCCGACCGGGTGCTGTTCATCAAGGACGGACAGGTCTTCCACCAGCTTTACCGGGGTGAATGCTCCAACGAGCAGATGTACCAGAAGATTGCCGATACCCTGACCATGCTCCAGACAGGAGGGGAGGAAGCATGAAAGGACTGCTTTCCATCCGCTTGGCCTGGTCCGGCATCCAAAAGAACCGGAAGCTGTACCTGCCCTATTGTCTGACCATCATTGGCATGGTGATGATGAGCTACATCATGCAGGCTCTCAGCTATGCACCGGCGCTGCACGCCATGAAGGGCGGCAGCAATCTGGAAGCGATTCTATCACTGGGAAAAATAGTGATTGCGGTGTTCGCCGCCATCTTCCTGCTGTATACCAATTCCTTCCTCATTCGCCGCCGCTATCGGGAGTTCGGCCTGTACAATGTGCTGGGCATGGACAAAAACGCCCTGTGCCGGGTGGCCTTTTGGGAAAATCTGATTGTGGCGGTCATTGGCCTGGCAGTGGGGCTGGCGCTGGGCACGCTGCTGTATAAACTGGCGGAGCTGGGGCTTGTGAACATGGTGCAGGGACAGGTGGACGATTCCTTCATGGTGGAGCCGGAGAGCCTGAAATTTACCCTGGTTATTTTTGCAGTTATCTTCGCCCTGATTATGATACGCTCCCTCATTCAGGTGCGCCACACCCGCCCGCTGGAGCTGCTGCGCAGCGAGTCGGCAGGGGAGAAGCCACCCAGGGCAAACTATCTGCTGGGCTTCCTGGGGCTGGGGCTGCTGGGTGGTGCCTACTATATGGCGGTGACCATTTCCAATGCTCTGGCGCCTTCACCTGGTTCTTTGTGGCGGTGCTGATGGTCATTGCCGGAACCTATCTTGTGATGATTTCCGGCAGCGTGGTGCTGTGCCGTCTGCTGCAAAAGTGGAAGGGCTATTATTATAAAAAGCAGCATTTCATCTCCGTCTCCTCCATGGCCTACCGCATGAAGCGCAACGGCGCTGGACTGGCTTCCATCTGCATTCTTGCCACCATGGTACTGGTGATGATTTCCTCCACCGGCAGTTTGTACATCGGTGCAGAGGATGCCATTGCTGTCCGCTATCCCTATGACAGTACCGTGAAGCTGTATTTTGGTCGGCTGGACGAACTGGATGACCGGAATGTGGAGAAAATACAGCGCACCATGGAGCGGACACTGGAAGCGCAGAAGGTAACGCCCACCGCAGAAAAAATTTTCCGTTATGTGTCTGTTTCCGGTGCGCTCCTGGAAGACCGGCTGGTGACAGACTACACGGAAGTCAATGCGGTGATGAATTACAATCAGGTGTACAGCCTGTATCTGCTGTCCCAGGCGGATTATAACCGGATGTATGGCACGGACATTGCGTTGCAGCCGGGGCAGGCCATGGTGCAGGTATATAACGGCAGCTGGAATGATAGCCACATTCAGGTGGGAGCGCTGGAACTGGATGTAGTGGGGCAGCTGCCCTGCGGGCTGGAAATGGAGGATATGACCTTAGTACCCAGCCTGGTGCTGGTGGTTTCCGACTTGCAGCAGGCTTCTGTGCCGGAGGAGTGCAATATGATATTCTTCTGCGGCTACGATTTCGGACTGCCGGAGGAGGAAACGCTGGAAGCCCATCGGGCGCTGGAGGCAGCCGTGAAGGCGCTGGCTTCGGAACAGAAGATTCACTGCCGTGTGGAGTGCCCCATTGTGGAGCGGCAGGATTTCTACATTACCTTCGGCGGCCTGTTTTTCATCGGCATGATACTCAGCGCAATGTTCATTGCTGCTGCGGCGCTGATTATCTATTATAAGCAGGTCAGCGAGGGGTACGAGGATCAGTCCCGCTTTGCCATTATGCGCAAGGTGGGCATGACCCAGCGGGACATCAAAAAGAGCATCAATTCCCAGATTCTCACGGTGTTCTTCATTCCGCTTTTGATGGCGGGCATCCATCTGGCCTTTGCGTTCCCCCTGGTATGGCAGCTGCTGACCATGTTCAGCCTGACCAATAAGCGGCTGGCGATATGCACCAACATCGGCGCATTTCTGATATTCTGCGTGTTCTATGTGGTGATTTATCGGTTCACTGCCCATGCCTACTATCGCATTGTCAGCGGAAGCGAACGAAAATAAAATAGAAAACGACCCAGGCGGTGCTGAAAATAAGCGCTCATCGCCTGGGTTGTGCTTTTTGCGGTCAATTCATTTAGGGTGCGGTTTTTTATAAGCAAACAAATAAAATATAAAACTGATTGTACGAAATTCGGAGGTGTGATATAATCCTTTTTGTAAGAAAAAACATTCATGCAACTGTAGATTGCCAGAATGTAAAGGGAAATTGGTTTACATTTGGGAGGAAAAAAATAAAATGGGCACAGACATCCAAATGAATTTATCTGCAAAATTGCTCTCCCTGAGAAAGCAAAAGGGACTCACACAAATGGATTTGGCAGAAAAGCTGAATGTGTCCCGCCAGGCAATATCCAGGTGGGAGGTTGGCACGGCTGTACCAAGCACGGATAACCTGAAGGTTTTGAGCGAACTGTACGGCGTTACCGTTGATTACTTGCTGAATGAGCTGAATGATGGTACGGTTCAAATCCATGAAGAACGGGCACCGATTTCAGTGAGTAAGAATCATACGCCGAAAACACGAAAATCGATGATGTTATTGTTATTTGTGGTTGATGCAATTGTGGCGGCTGTGATTGCATCGATTTTGACTGTAGCATCGATTCAGAACAAAAATCAGAACCAGGTTGTACCAATAGAGGATTTGATCGTTGTTGAGGAAGATGACTGCACAACGTACACATTCTCTTTTGATAAATTCCCTTGAGAAAGGAGGTGGAGCATATGAAGGCAAAAAACGTAATCTGCTTGGGACTCGTCTGCGCGTTGATGTTGGGAACAGCTGCTATTTCTGCAAGGGCGGAGGAATGTCAAACAATCTCTTTTGAATGCCACGTTGTTAACTTTGAAACTGAATATGGGAACTATTTGGAAAATAATATTTGCCCCATTGCTACGGAATCTTTCAACTTAAGTATTCCGGCAAATGCGAAGGCACGAGCGAATAGCAGCTTCCCTTTGGCAGCTGGAGAGACAGTTACAATCAAAGCGTCTTACTCGCCATTTTCTGCAAGCGTTGATTTTGGGCTAATTGCACCAGATGGGGCGTATTATTGTTTTAACGTAACAAGCGGAAGCGTAGACAAGACAATACAGGTTAGTACCAGCGGAAATTACACGTTCCAGATATGGAATCATTCTGCTACAGAAGTGCAAGCGTCTGGATTCGTGAACTACTAACAGAATCCTTGTTTGCAATAGAAGCAACAAAGGATATGCCTATGGAACATGTGCTGCCAAGGAATGCACTAAATACTGGTTCGCGTATGCGTGAAAATTACAACACCAAGGTTCCGCACGGTTTTTATTTCTGGGGTTGCTTTGGCAAGCATAGGAAGTTCGGAGAGCAATCAAGAAAAAATAGTACAATGACTTGATTCACAGATCTGTCTCATTGAGAGGCTCGAAAAAAGGAGAAAAAGAAATGAAAAAAATTATCGTAGCATTTTTAGCGGTGCTGCTCCTTACATCTTCGCTTTACATTACCGTATGTGCTAATTCTGCTCAGAACATTACTCGCGATAAACTTATTCAGGAAGCTTGTGAAATTTTTCCCGAGTATTCGTCGAAAATTCACGGCGTAGGCATCCGTAATTATACGCGGAGTACCGTTGGAGAGCGGTGTGTAATTCATTCTGAAACACGTCAATTCAAAGAAAACGAACAGATTAGCTATGTGGAATATTCTGACGGTCTTGTAATGATTGCAAGAAGTGCATATAGTCCTGTATTGCATCCACTATACTCGTCTTCAACAACAGGAGGAACGGATTACACAACGTACATTACTGCTACAATGAGCTACAGTGATGAAGTTTTCCAGGCAAGCTCTGTAAAATACACAATTTACGACTCGCAATATGATAAAATTACAAGTGCCGGTGACCTGTGCGACTGCACTACTGCGCAGTGCAGCTTCGGCTCATGCCAATATACAGAAAACGCTCATAGTTCTGCCTATGTATCATATTTGGCGACATTTACGCCCAGTCCTGCGTATAGCAACTATCTTCCGTTTGAGGGAACAATTACGCTTACCGTTGGGAATAACAAAGCCTCTGTTAGTGCAATTTAATCATTTGTCCGCTGTCGCTCACAAAGGCGACAGCGGACATGAAGGAAGGAGTGTTTTAATCTGAGATTTTTAACCTCATTATTGAATATATTCCTTACTGTGTTGCTGTGTTTCTGTGCAATTACCCATACAGAAGCAGCGCGGTATTGCACGATTCAAGCTGACCGAACGGATGAACTGTATAATTCCCTGGCTCTTTCCGGTCAGCTGGGGGATAACTATCCAGAGTTGAATGAGCGTTTTTTTCGGAATTTCCAGGAAATGGAATATGAGATTTCATATCATTTCGTTGAAAACGTGACTGTGGAGGTGCAGGGAAAGCGGATGAAGCTGGAGGAAGCGATTTCCCAAGGAATGCTCACGGTGGAGGAAATTCTGGCTGATGTACGCCGGGATGTCTGCGATGGAATCTGCCAGGAGACCACTCAGACGAAAAACGGACTGACGCAATTTACATATTGCTACCCTGAGATGAATCTGGTCTTTTGTAATGATGTCTTGGAGGCACCAAACGGCAAGGAATACCTTATTCGTCTTTTTCAGGTCGCTGCTCCCGGAGAACCTGTACAAATGAGCACGGCAATCTTTGATATGACCACGCCATATCACTACTTCCTTGACAGGGAAGATTGGGGACTGGATTTTCGGGTGCTGTCCACAGATAATGCAGGGTTGACTGTGGAAATTGAACAATCCGGTGGGCAGCAGTTTGGTCAGCTTGTCATCACGAATGTTCATATTTATTCCGCTGGAGATTGGAAAGTCATTGGAAATGTGTCTTTCAATCCGCAATTTGAATTGTGCATGGGCGGAACCAATGAGGTGCAACTTCGCTGGGATGAAATTTGCGGTCAATTAGAAAAGGGAGAGTATTGCCTCAGCCTTCTTGTTACTGACCGATTTACTCCCGAGAATATTCCGCCGCTTTCAAGGAATTTCCACGACCAGCAAACCTATTATGTGGAATTTCAGATTCAATAGGTGTAGGTGTATGCGCCTTTTTATGATTTGAACAATGTTTGAGTGACGATTTGGACGTATCCGAACCTCAAAATTGTTCTTCGCAGGTGCAAAAAGCATAATACCAGGGAAAACAAAAACGACCCAGGAAAGAATGTGCTGTAACGGCAGCATTTCTTCCTGGGTCGCAGTTGTATGGCAGCTATCCCGAGTGGGGATGGCTGTACTGAAAAGTTCGTCATAAAAACAAAAAACCGAGGACGAAACCGTCCTCGAAACAGCAGAAAAACTAATTGACAAATCAATGGAAATAGGATAAAATGGTAGTCCATAGTGTGATACCATGCCCTTCTGTGGCTATCCTAGCAAGAGCATTCTATCACAGGGCGGGTCAGCTGTCAAGTGGGAAGTTCACAACAAACGACAACGGCTCCCGGCGTATCAAGTAAGCAACACATTTCGTTAAGAAAGGCTGTGATGATCCATATGGCAATGGTCAAGGACGTAATGTTCGGTAAGACCATGCGTAAGTCCTACGCAAAGTACGATGAAATTCTGGAAATCCCCAATATGCTGAAAATCCAGAAGGACTCCTACCAGTGGTTCCTGGACGAAGGTCTGCGCGAGGTGTTCAAGGATGTGGGCACCATCACCGACTTCTCCGGTAAGCTGGAGCTGAGTTTCCTGGATTACACCATGGAGGACAAGCCCAAGTACACCATCGAGGAGTGCAAGGAGCGGGATACCACCTACGCAAAGCCCATCAAGGTGCGCATTCGTCTGCGCAATACCGAAACCGGCGAAATCAAAGAGCAGGAAATCTTCATGGGCGATTTCCCTGTGATGACCAATGGCGGCACCTTTGTGATTAACGGTGCAGAGCGCGTCATCATTTCTCAGATTGTCCGCAGCCCCGGTATGTATTACGGTCATGAGGTTGACAAGGCCGACCAGCACACCTACACCGCCACCGTCATCCCTTATCGCGGCGCTTGGCTGGAATACGAGACCGACAACGCCAACGTCTTCTGGGTGCGTATCGATAAGAACCGCAAGCTGCCCATCACCAGCCTGATTCGGGCTTTGGGCGTGACCACCGACGAGCAGATCAAGGAAATGTTCGGTGAGGACGAGCGTATTATTGCGACCCTGGAAAAAGACCCCTGCAAGACCAAGGAAGATTCCCTGCTGGAAATCTACCGCCGTCTGCGTCCCGGTGAGCCTCCCACGGTGGAGACTGCTACTGCCCACCTGGAAGGGCTGCTGTTTGATGCCCACCGCTACGATGTTTCCAAGGTTGGCCGCTACAAGTTCAACAAGAAGATGGATATCTGGAGCCGCCTGTCCGGTCAGGAAGCGGCGGAGCCCATTGTTGACCCCATCACCGGCGAAATCCTGGTGATGCCCGGCGACTTCATCTCCCGCACCCAGGCCCATGAGCTCAGCGCCAAGGGCGTGAACGAGGCTGTTGTCCGCATCGGTGACAGCAAGGTGAAGGTGTTCTCCAACAACATGGTGGACATGGCGGGCTTCGTGGACTTCGACCCCAAGCAGTACGGCATCAAAGAGAAGGTGCGTTTCTCCGTCCTGCGGGAAATGCTGGATACCGTGCCCGCCGACGGCTGGAAGGAAGCCATCGAGGAACGGATGAATGACCTGATTCCCAACCACATCATTGTGGATGACATCATGGCCTCCATCAACTACCTCAACTGCGTGGCCATGGGCATCGGCACGCCCGATGACATCGACCACCTGGGCAACCGCCGCCTGCGCTGCGTGGGCGAGCTGCTGCAAAACCAGTTCCGCATCGGCTTCAGCCGCCTGGATCGTGTCATCCGGGAGCGGATGACCGTGCAGGATCTGGATTCCGTCACCCCTCAGAGCCTGATTAACATCCGGCCTGTGACTGCTGTGATCAAGGAGTTCTTTGGCTCCTCCCCTCTGTCTCAGTTCATGGATCAGAACAACCCCTTGGCTGAGCTGACCCACAAGCGCCGTCTGTCCGCTCTTGGCCCCGGTGGTCTGAGCCGTGACCGCGCTTCCTTCGATGTGCGAGACATTCACTACACCCACTATGGCCGTATGTGCCCCATCGAGACCCCTGAAGGCCCCAACATCGGCCTGATTAACTATCTGGCTACCTTTGCCAGAATCAACGAGTATGGCTTTGTGGAAGCTCCCTACCGGAAGGTGGACAAGGCCACCGGCTTTGTCACCCGGGATGTGGAGTATATGACTGCTGACGTGGAGGATGATTACTACGTTGGTCAGGCCAGTGAGCCTCTGGACGAGAACGGCTGCCTTGCCAATGCCCGTATCACCTGCCGCCACCGCAACGAAATCATCGAGGTTGACCGCAGCATGATTGACTATGTTGACGTGTCCCCCAGAATGATGATTTCCATTGCTACCTCCTTCATTCCCTTCCTGCAGAACGACGACGCCAACCGTGCTCTGATGGGCGCAAATATGCAGCGTCAGGCCGTTCCTCTGCTGACCACCGAGCCTCCTGTGGTTGCCACCGGCATCGAGCACAAGGCCGCTGTGGACAGCGAGGTGTGCATCAAGGCCAAGAAGCCCGGCGTGATTACCGCCGTCTCTGCAACGGACATCTCCGTGCGCTATGACGATGGCGAAACCGCCACCTACCACCTGACCAAGTTTGCCCGCTCCAACGCCGGCACCTGCATCAACCAGCGCCCCAACTGTGTGGTTGGCGAGCGTGTGGATACCGAGCAGATTATTGCCGACGGCCCCAGCTGCTCCGGCGGCGAGGTGGCACTGGGCAAGAACGTGCTGATTGGCTTCGTTACCTGGGAGGGCTACAACTACGAGGATGCCATCCTGCTCAACGAGCGCCTGGTGCGGGAGGATGTGTTCACCTCCATCCACATCGAGGAGCATGAGACCGAGGCCCGTGACACCAAGCTGGGACCCGAGGAAATCACCCGGGATATTCCCAACGTGGGTGAGGATGCCCTGAAGGATCTGGACGAGAACGGCATCATCCGCGTGGGTGCCGAGGTTCATTCCGGCGACTATCTGGTTGGTAAGGTCACCCCCAAGGGCGAGACCGAGCTGACCCCCGAGGAGCGTCTGCTCCGTGCCATCTTCGGTGAAAAGGCAAGAGAAGTCCGCGACACCTCCCTGAAGGTGCCTCACGGCGAAAGCGGCATCGTGGTGGACGTGAAGGTATTCACCAAGGAGAATTCCGATGAGCTGGCTCCCGGCGTTACCAAGTCCGTCCGGGTGTATATTGCCCAGAAGAGAAAGATTTCCGTGGGCGATAAGATGGCTGGTCGTCACGGCAACAAGGGCGTTGTGTCCCGTGTGCTGCCCGAGGAGGATATGCCCTTCCTGCCCGATGGTACCCCCCTGGACATCGTGCTGAACCCCCTGGGCGTGCCTTCCCGTATGAACATCGGTCAGG
>URPI01000079.1 GCA_900549705.1 uncultured Eubacteriales bacterium | reverse complement strand
ACACCACGGCGGCAGCCCTGGCAGCGGCGCTGAATGCCGACCTCTGCCGCATTTACACGGACGTGGACGGGGTGTATGAGGAAGACCCCCGGCTGCACGCAAATGCCGCCCGCTTTACCAGCATCGGCTATGGGCAAATGTTGGCGCTGGCGGAAAACGGCGCACAGGTGCTTCACCCCAAGTGCGTCCGAATTGCCATGGAGCATGGGATTCCGCTGGAGGTGTGCTCCACCTTTACGGACACTGCCGGCACGCGGGTCGGATTCCTGTAAATTGTAACCAGCCATTGCGCAGTTTATGCAGCCTGGATAATTACGCACGCCACTGTAGGGGCGGATAGGATATCCGCCCCTACAAAAATTGTATGTGGGTTTCAGTCGCTTTATATCAAAAAAGTTCTGTAAATACTTATTGACAACGGGGAAAAGTCGTGCTAGAATACTCAGGTAATCAAGAAGGCTGAACATCCGCCTCACCGTAAGCGATAAAAGCAAAACGGTTGATACGTCCTTTCCTCCCCTCTGTTGGGGCAGGAGTGCGTGCAGCGGGTGCTTTGGCATCCGTTTTTTTGCTGCTTTTTTGGAGGTGCTTACCATCGCAAAGTTAGAACATCAGCTCAATGAGGAGATTCGTGACAAGGAAATCCGGCTTATCGGTGCCGATGGCGCCCAGCTGGGCATTGTTTCTGCCGCTCAGGCCAATGCCATGGCAGAGGGGCAGGGCTTCGACCTTGTAAAGATTTCCCCCAACGCCGTCCCCCCGGTGTGCAAAATCATGGACTATTCCAAATTCTGCTTTGACCAGAAGAAGCGGGAAAAGGAAGCCAAGAAAAATCAGCGGGTGGTGGAAGTCAAGGAAATCCGCATGAGCCCCAGCATTGACACCAACGACCTGAATACCAAAATCAAGGCTGCTCAGAAGTTCTTGCAGGACGGCAACCGGGTCAAGGTCAGCGTCCGCTTCCGTGGCCGTGAAATGGCACACACCAACCTGGGCGAAAAGCTCCTGATGGACTTTGCAGATGCCTGCGCTGAAATTGCCTCCATGGAAAAGAACCCCAAGCTGGAAGGCCGCTTTATGGCCATGTTCCTGGCTCCGAAAAATAGCAAGTAAACATAATTACTTTATAGATACGGAAGGAGAACTATTTATGCCCAAGCTGAAAACCCATAGCGGTGCGAAAAAGAGATTCAACCTGACCAAGACCGGTAAGGTGAAGAGAGCACAGGCTTTCAAATCCCATATCCTGACCAAGAAGACCACCAAGCGTACCCGTCATCTGCGCGCAACCGCATACGCCGATATGACCAATGTGGATGCAATCAAGAAGATGATTCCGTACAAATAAGGATAAAGGATAGGAGGATACAGAAATGGCAAGAGTTAAAGGCGCAATGATGACGCGCAAGAGAAGAAATGCTACCCTGAAGCTGGCCAAGGGCTACTGGGGTTCCAAGTCCAAGCACTTCAAGATGGCCAAGCAGGCCGTTATGAAGTCCGGCAACTACGCTTTCGCAGGCCGTAAGGAGAAGAAGCGTGCATTCCGCACCATGTGGATTGCCCGTCTGAGCGCTGCTGTTGCTCCCTTCGGCATGAACTACTCCACCTTCATGAACGGTGTCCACAAGGCTGGCATCACCATGAACCGCAAGAGCCTGTCCGAGATGGCTATCCAGGACAGCGTTGCTTTCGCTGCTGTTGTGGAGCAGGCCAAGGCTGCCCTGAAGTAAGCATTTCAGCTGCATAGAATTTTACCCCGTGTTTTTTAAGCCACGGGGTTTTCTTTTGCGCAGACGGTGGAATTGTCCGCCCGTTTGTGGTACAATTACCGGGTATTTTGGATGCAGGAAGGAAAATTGGATGGACAGGCAGGCATTGAATGAAATTTATTATCCCTTGGAGCTGAAACAGGCGGCGCTTGTCCGCGCCCTGTCCCATGGGGGCTTTGGAGTGGAATCCGGCTGGTATAACGGGCATTATCACAAGGATGAAGCCGGAAATTGGTGCCGGGAATCCTATCCCATCCCGGTGATTGGGGTAACGGGCCTGTGCGATATTGAGCTTCCCTTTGATAAAATTACCGTATCTACGAAGCTGAAACGAGATGCGGCACTGGCGTTTCCCTTTGAAAAGCTTGCCGAATATGAATTTGAAGCATACGGCATTGAAGATTACCTTGCGGATTTCTATCGCCCCGAACAGACGGAGCAGGACTTGAAAGAGAATATCCGCATTTGCGACGAAAAAGAGATTGGATTTTCCTTTGTTTTTCCCTTTGATGTGGATGGGAAGCAGATTTTTGAGTTTGCAAAGCTGCTTTACCAGGAAGGGTTTTATTACTGAAATTAACAGTTCACGCCCTGTAGAGAGTGCCGGTTTGGCAACCCCTACAGGGCGCGTGTTTAATGGTTCTCGAATAGAGCAGGACTTGACGGCAAGTGAAGAGTGAATAGTGAATAGTGAATAGGTGAAACGCCCATGAAGCGGTCAAAATCACTATTATCTATTCATTATTCTCTATTATCTCTTATCTGAGCCCACGCAGTGGGCGTTTCTGCGGCACTGCCGCCCCTACAGTTACGCTTGCGCAAAACGCCCGTGACCTTTTTGGGGTCACGGGCACTTTTCTTACCAGGATAACATTTTATTAAATAGCTCCATATATTTGCCGGCAGGGACATCCCAGCTGAAATCCTGAATCATGTCGGTATGCTGCAAAGCACGGAACTTTTCGGGGTGGTCGTTGTACAAATCCAGGGCACGGACAATGGCTGCGAAGAAGTCGTCGGCATTGTAGCTCTGGAAGGTGAAGCCCAGGCCGCCCTCGCCGTTTTCATCACAGGGAGGCACGGTATCCTTCAGGCCGCCGGTGGCGTGAACCACGGGCACAGTGCCATAGCGCATGGCGTTCATCTGGCTCAGGCCGCAGGGCTCGCTCTTGGAGGGCATCAGATAGATGTCTGCACCGGCATACATCCGAGCGGCCAGCCCCAGATTGAAGGTGATTTTCGCCGCTACCCGGTCAGGGAACTGCGCCTGCAAATCCTTGAAGAAGGCTTCGTACTGGGGTTCACCGGTTCCCAGAATAACCATTTGAGCATCCTGCTCCCACATCAGCCGCCGGGCGATGTAGCACAGCAAATCCAGACCCTTGTGACCGGCCAGACGGGTGACCATGACCATCAAAGGCACATTGGGCTTGACGGGCAGGCCAACTTCTTTTTGCAGAGCTGCCTTCACCTTTGCCTTGCCCTCCACGAAGGTGTCGGCATTGTAGTGAGCCGGCAGCGCCGGGTCGGTTTCGGGGTTGAAGGTGTTCACATCGATGCCGTTGGTGATGCCGGTGAGCTTCCAGGCAGCACCGGTGATGATGTTGTCCAGGCCGTGGGCGTAGTAGGGATACATCAGCTCCCGGGCATAGGTCTCGGAAACGGTGGTGAGCATATCACAGCATTCGATGCCGCCCTTCATCATGTTGACGGAGTGGTTCATGTCCAGCGTGCCCCGGAACTCCCAGGGCAGACCCAGCATATCATCGAAGAACCCGGCGTTTGCCCAGCCCTGATACTCGATGTTGTGGATGGTGTACATGATGCGGGTGCCGGGGAACTGGGCACGGTACACCGCCTTGAGATACACGGGAATCAGGCCGGTTTGCCAGTCGTTGCACTGGATGATGTCGGGAATGTATTCCAGCGCCGCCATGGCATCCATGCAGCCCCGGGAGAAGAAGGCGAAGCGCTCGCCATCGTCCATGTCACCGTAGATAGCGCCGGTGCGGGCACCGAAATAGTATTCGCTGTCCAGGAAATAAACCTGGACACCATCCTTCCGGTTCAGCAGCTTCATGACACCGCAGTATTGCTGCCGCCAGCCCAGCTTGACCCGGAACTCCGCTACTTTTTCCACCTGATAGGCAGTGTTGGTTTTGATTTTATAGTAGTAAGGGAGAAACAGTGCGACCTCGTTGCCTTCAATTCTGGAGAGCGCTGCGGGCAGCGCCTCCATCACGTCTCCCAGGCCGCCGGACTTGGCATAGGGGGCACCTTCGGAGGCGCAGATGGCAATTTTCATACGGTCTCACCTCTCTTAATCACAATGGGATTGGCGCGGGTGCCATAGAGCTTCGTGCCGGGGGTGACGGTGACATTCTTATCAAGAATTACATTCTTCAGGTCACAGCCCTCGCCCACCACGGTATCGTTCATAATAACACAGTTTTCCACATTGGCGTTCTCGCTGACGGTGACGGTGCGGAACAGCACGGAATTTTTCACATTGCCGTCCAGCATACAGCCGTCGGCCACCACCACGTTTTCCAGCTGGCAGTTTTCGCCATAGTAGGTGGGGACACGGGAACGAACCTTGGTGTATACAGGGTGGACGCCATTGAACAGGCCGTCACGGGTGGCCTTGTCGGTCAGGGCCAGGCTGTGCTCAAAGTATTCCTGGGTGGACTCGTTGAACATCACAACGCCGTCGTACTGGTAGGCGCCTACGGTCACCTTGTGGCTTCTCCAGCCGCCCATGCACAGGTCACGATCCATGTGGAAGTAATTCTTGGCAACCAGGGTCTTGACTTCCCGCAGCAGCACCTGACGGCTCATAACGAAAATGTCCATGGAAGCCTGGTAATCTTCCGGTGCGGCAAAGTCGCAGACCATGTCTTCTACTTCGCCCTTGTCGTCCAGCTTGAGGGCAAAGTCCATGACCTTCTTGCCGTTGCACACGCCTTTGCAGGTGACCACGGTGATGTCCTTGCCGGAAGCAGCGTGGGCAGCCAGAACCTTGTTGAGGTCGATGTTGGACAGCACGGTGGAGTCAATCATCACCACATACTCATCATTGCCGTATTCCAGGAAGTCCATGTTGGAGGACAGGCTCTCCAGCTTGCCCCGATAGGAATGGTTGACGGAAGAAGCGTAGGGGGTGAGGAATTCCAGGCCGCCCTCGCCCAGCTCCAGACCCCACTCCTCGCCATCGCCGACGTGGTTCATCAGGGACTGATAGCTGAATCTTGCGATAATGCCCACGTGCCGGATGCCGGCATAGGCAAAGTTGGAAAGGCCGAAGTCCACCTGGCGGTAACGGCCGCCGAAGGGCAGGGAGGCCATGGTGCGTTTATTGGTCAGGTCACCGATGTTGGCATCATTGGTGAAAAGAATACCCATTACATTCATTGCGTTTTCCTCCTTACAGCATATCGCCAGGGGCAAGCACGGCGTTTTCTGCAATCACAACGCCCTTGCCGGCAACGCTGATTTTCTTCTTTTCGTCGGGGGCGAATGCACCGCCGACCACGGCATTGCGGCAAACCTTGCTGTCCTCGCCCAGAATGGCGTGACGGACAATGGCACCGGACTCAATCACCACACCGGGCATTACAACGCTGTCCTCCACCACGGCATCTTCGCCGATGGTGCAGCCGGTGCTGACCACGCTGTGGCAGACGGTACCGTAGACCTCACAGCCCTCAGCCACAAAGGAATTGACAATCTTGGCGGAGGCATCAATGTAGGAGGAGGGGAAGGCGGAATTGCGGGCGTAAATCTTGGTGCGCTCATCGCCGCGGATGTTGAAAGCAGGCTCCTTGCCCAGCAAATCCATGTTGGCTTCCCACAGGGAGGCGATGGTGCCCACGTCCTTCCAGTAGCCGTCGAAGTTATAAGCCATCAGCTTGTGACCGTCGGAGAGCAGCATGGGGATGATGTTCTTGCCGAAATCGTTGCTGGAATTGGAATCTTCCTCGTCGGCAATCAGAGCTTCCCGCAGAACCTTCCAGGTGAAGCAGTAAATGCCCATGGAGGCGTTGGTGGACTTGGGCTTTTTGGGCTTCTCCTCAAACTCATAAATGGTGTTGTCGGGGTTGGTATTCAGGATGCCGAAGCGGCTGGCTTCTTCCAGGGGCACGGTGCGCACGGCGATGGTGCAGGCGGCACCGTTCTGCTCGTGGAATGCCACCATCTTGGAGTAGTCCATCTTATAGATATGGTCGCCGGACAGAATCACCACATATTCCGGGTCGAAGCGGTCGATGAAGTCAATGTTCTGATAGATGGCGTTGGCGGTGCCTTTGTACCAGCCTTGCTTCTTGTCATGCCGCTCGTAGGGGGGCAGCACCTGAGCACAGGAGTGGGTCTTGTTCAGGTTCCAGGGCTGGCCGTTGCCGATGTATTCATTCAGCTCCAAAGGCTGATACTGGGTGAGAATGCCCACGGTGTCAATGCCGGAATTGACACAGTTGGACAGAGGAAAGTCAATAATGCGGTATTTGCCGCCGAAAGGCACGGCAGGCTTGGCGGTTTTTTCCGTCAGCACATACAGTCGGCTGCCCTGGCCGCCGGCCAGAAGCATGGCAATACAGCGTTTTTTCTGAAAGTACATGGTCACAGCTCCTTATGTAAATCAAATCGGTACGCGAAGTGAAGGGGGGCATAGCATCCCCTGAATAACATACCATATTTTCACAGAAGAAAAAAGTGACAATATATCTAAAATATTTCTGAAATTTTAAGCAGTATGCATAAATATTTGCCATATAAAATCTTCATCCTGTGTTAATTTCAACATAATGTTTCAAAAAGTACCGGATTTTACCGGTATTTCCACAGATTTATGCAAAAAATTTTCATTGATGATTGTGACGATATAGAGCGCCCCTACGGTTCGAGATGGACAGCTGGTTCCATTCAACGAACGACACCTCAGAGGTGGAGCCGCGGGCGCTTCGCGCCAACGCATTGATACTGCTGCTCTGTACACTCGTAGAAAACACTTGACATTTTGGAAAGTACAAGTATAATTGTATACAATAAAACATTCTCAGAAGGAGGTCATAGAGATGTTGGAAATTTCCAGTAAAACCAACCTCTTGGAAAAAAATTCCTATCGGTATTCCCTGCAAGATGTGTCTGAACCTAATTTGCAGCGGGATATTTATTCCTACGGCACGGTGCCCAAGGTAGCCTTCAACCACCGCCGTGTTCCCCTGAATATGCCGGAAGAAATCTGGATTACCGATACCTCCCTCCGGGATGGGCAGCAGTCGGTTGAACCATACACCGTTGATCAGGTGGTGAATATCTATAAGCTCCTGAGCAAGCTGGGCGGCCCCTACGGCATCATTCGCCAGACGGAATTTTTCATTTACAGCCAGAAGGACCGCAAGGCGCTGGAAAAGTGCATGGAGCTGGGGCTCAAGTTCCCGGAAATTACCAGCTGGATTCGTGCCAGCAAGGAAGATTTCAAACTGGTGAAGGATCTGGGAATCAAGGAAACGGGCATCCTGGTTTCCTGCTCCGACTACCACATTTTCAAGAAAATGAAAATGACCCGTTCTCAGGTGCTGGATTACTACCTGGGCACGGTGAAGGATGCCTTCAATGCCGGGGTCATTCCCCGCTGCCATTTGGAGGACATTACCCGGGCGGATTTCTACGGCTTTGTGGTGCCCTTTGTCAACGAGCTGCAAGCCCTGTCCCGGGAGGCGGGGATTCCCGTGAAGATTCGCGCCTGCGACACCATGGGCTATGGCGTTCCCTATACCGAGGCTTCCCTGCCCCGGTCTGTGGCCGGAATCGTTTACGGCTTGCAGCATTATTCCGATGTGCCCAGCGAGTGCCTGGAATGGCACGGCCACAACGATTTCTATAAGGCCGTTGCCAATGCCTCCACCGCCTGGCTGTACGGTGCCTGCGCCGTGAATTGCAGTCTGTTGGGCATCGGTGAGCGCACCGGCAACATCCCCCTGGAATCCATGGTGTTTGAGTATGCGTCCCTTCGCGGCTCCATGGACGGCATGGATCCCACGGTTATTACCGAGATTGCCGAATACTTTGAAAAGGATATTGGCTACAAGATTCCGCCCATGACCCCCTTTGTGGGGGCAAACTTCAATTCTACCCGCGCCGGTGTCCATGCGGATGGATTGATGAAGGATGCGGAAATTTACACCATTTTTGATACGGAAAAACTGCTCAACCGCCCCGCCACCGTGGAGATTGGCAAGACCTCCGGTGCAGCCGGAATTGCCTACTGGATGAACCAGCACTACCGCCTGAAGGACGAAGCGGAGAAGATATCCAAGCGGGATCCCCTGGTGGAGCAGCTGAAAACCTGGGTGGACAAGGAATATGAGGATGGCCGTGTGACGGTGATTTCCCACGGTGAGATTTTGGAGAAGATTCAGGAATTTGCCCCAGGCAGATTCCCCAAGGAATAACGGGAGGACGGTGTCATGGCAATGTTCAAATCCATTTCCCTGGCAGACCAGGTATTTGAAAAGCTGGAAAGCGATATTATTTCCGGGGTGTACCCCCGAGGCGAGGTGCTCACCGAGCTGAAATTGGTGGAGCAGCTCAACGTCAGCCGGACCCCCATCCGGGAGGCGCTGCGGCGGCTGGAGCAGGAACGTCTGATTCAGGATACCGGCAAGGGATCGGTGGTGCTGGGCATCACTGTGGACGATTTGGTGGACATTATGGACATTCGCATTCGCTGCGAGGGTCTGGCAGCCCGCTATGCCGCCCGCAACCGCACCGAGGAGGAAGCCAAGCAGCTGCGGCATCTGATTGAATTGCAGGACTTTTATGTAGACAAGGGGGATGTCGATCACCTGCGGGAGCTGGACGATGAATTTCACGGCGGCATCTATGCGTTCTCCCGCCGCCATGTGCTGATGGATACCCTGCGCCCCCTGCACCGAAAAACCCAGCGCTATCGCCGTGCCTCCGTTGCCCAGCGCCGCCAGGTCAGCACCGACGAACACAAAGCCATCTGCGAGGCCATCTGTGCCGGCAACGAGGACGAGGCCGAGCGGCTGATGTGCGAACATATTCAGAATGCCAAAAAATCCATGATTGAGAGGTTCAGTCAAAATGGGGAATACAATCGCTGAAAAAATCATCAAGCGCCATCTGGTTTCCGGGCAGATGGTGACCGGGCAGGAAATTGCCCTGAAAATCGACCAGACGCTGACCCAGGATGCCACGGGAACCATGGCCTACCTGGAATTTGAAACCATGGGCATTCCCCAGGTCAAAACCGAGTTTTCCGTTGCATACGTTGACCACAATACATTGCAATGCGGCTTTATGAATGCCGATGACCACCAGTACCTGCAAAGCGTCGCTGCCAAACACGGCGTGCGGTTTTCCCGCCCCGGCAACGGCATCTGCCACCAGCTGCACCTGGAGCGCTTCGGCAAGCCCGGCAAGACCCTCATCGGCTCCGATTCCCACACCCCCACCGGCGGTGGTTTGGGAATGCTGGCCTTCGGTGCGGGCGGCATGGACGTGGCTGTTGCCATGGGCGGCGGCGCATACTATATCAATATGCCCAAAATGTTCAAGGTGGAGCTGACCGGCAGGCTGCGTCCCTTTGTGACCGCCAAGGATGCTGCCCTCAAGCTGCTGGAAATTCTGTCCGTCAAGGGCGGTGTGGGTGCCATCATCGAGTGGGGCGGCGAGGGGGCAAAGACCCTGACCGTGCCGGAGCGTGCCACCATTACCAATATGGGGGCGGAGCTGGGAGCAACCACCTCCATTTTCCCCTCGGATGAGCAAACAAGGCTGTTTTTGAAGGCACAGGGCAGAGAAGCGGACTTCGTGCCCCTGGAAAGCGACCCGGATGCCCACTATGACCGAGTGATTTCTATTGACCTGAGCGCCCTGACTCCGCTGATTGCCTGCCCCCACAGCCCCGACAATGTGGTAGAGGTATCCACCCTGAAGGATACCAAGGTAGACCAGGTGTGCATCGGCTCCTGCACCAATTCTTCCCTGGCGGATATGCTGAAAGTGGCCGCCATTTTGAAGGGCAAAACCATTGCCCCCGGCGTGAACCTGTCCGTCTCCCCCGGCTCCCGTCAG
>URPI01000078.1 GCA_900549705.1 uncultured Eubacteriales bacterium | reverse complement strand
CCAAGGTGCTGTATGAATCCGTGTGGCAGGAGGTAGCCCTGGGCAGTGAGGGCGCTGTTGCCGTCCACATCCGCCATTTGCGGGAAAAAATTGAGATCAATCCCTCCGAGCCCCGCTACCTGAAAGTCATGTGGGGACAGGGCTATAAGATGGAGGCGAAGCCATGAAAAATGCACTTTGGGTGAAATTCATTGCCGTTTTGCTATGCGCCGCCTGTCTGCTGGCTGCCGCGGGAAGCGGCCTGGTGCTGGGAATTTTGACTTCCTCGGACTGGCTGAAAACCGAAGATTACCTTTCTTCCCTGGAATCCACCATCCGGGAGCAGCTCTCCTGGAGCGTAGAGTGGATGGCCAGCGCCTGGGCCAGCCGGGAATATGGCAAAATGCCGGAGCAGCTCTTTGAATTGCAGCGGGAAGCCGGCTCTGACTTTGGCTTCTCCGTCAACTGGGATGACATTTCCTATGAAATTCAGGACGGGGACAACAAAGTGCTGTACCGGGTGGACAACCAGGTGCAGCCGGTGTTGGAGCTGCGCTACACCTTCTCTCCCCTGGAATATGAAGAATATCTCGGCTCCGTGCAGATTCCCCAGGAGGAGGATGCCGATGCCCAATGGGGTGCGGTTTCCGATGGGGCAGGCGGCAGGGTGTGCTACGCCTACCATGAAAAGACACTGGACACGCCCCTGGTGGTGAAAATCTCCCTGGGAGAAAATGGCGTGCAGCTGCCCGTGGCCTATGAACTGGTGGGGCTGTTTGCAGGACACGGTGTTGCCCTGATGCTGGGGTTGGCGCTGGGGCTGGTGCTGTTTGCTGCCAGCGCTGTGTTCCTGTGCAGCGTTGCCGGACGCAAGCCGGACAGCACCGGGATAAAGGCAGGGGGCTTCAATGCCCTGCCCCTGGATTTGTACGGCGGGGTCGTGCTGGCATCGTGCATTGCCCTGGGCTATCTGGCGGTGGAGGTCATTCGCCATGCGCAGGATGCTTCCACCGTCCTGGCTGCCATGCTGCTGTTGGGCTATGGCGGCTGTGTGCTGTTTGTCTGCTTCTGCTTTGCCTTTGCCGCCCAGGTAAAGATGGGGAACTGGCATTGGCTGCGCAATTCCATTGTGGGGCGCTGCATTTCTGTGGCGCTGGAAATCATCCGTGGAATTTTCCACCTCATTCCCACCCTTTGGAGCTTCGCACTGCGGATTGTAAAGGACATTTTCAAAGTGGTCAGCGCCCTGGCAGTGCTCCTGTGGAGCTGGATGAAAAAATGCCTTACCGTTACTGGAAGACTCCTGAAAAAGTGCCTGGCGCTGTGCGAAAAGACCCTGTCCCTGCTGCCCCTGACCTGGCAGTGGATTGTGGTGGGCGGCGTGCTGGCGCTGATGCTGCCGATTTCCTTTGCAAACGACAGCAAGGGCTGGGCAGTGCTGTGGGGGATTGCCTCCCTGACTACCATCCTGTACGGCGCCAACTGTTTCGGACGGCTGCTGGAGGGAGCCAAGCGGATGCGCAGCGGCGACCTGGAGAGCAAGGTGGACGACAAGTATCTGGTGGGCTGCTTCCGGGAATTTGCCGGGGAGCTGAACGGACTGGCGGATGTTGCCATGGTGGCAGCGCAGAACCAGCTGAAATCCGAGCGGATGAAAACGGAGCTGATCACCAACGTCTCCCACGACATTAAAACCCCCCTCACCTCCATCATCAACTATGTGGATTTGCTGGAAAAGCCCCACACCGAGGAGGAGCAGAAGGCCTATGTGGAGGTGCTGTCCCGCCAGAGCCAGCGGCTGAAAAAGCTGATTGACGACCTGATGGAAATGAGCAAGGCCTCCACCGGCAACATCCAGGTGGAGATTGGGGAAATTGACGCGGTGGAAGCCGTAACCCAGGCATTGGGCGAGTTTTCCGACAAGCTCACCGCCGCCGGGCTGACCCCGGTCTTTCACCAGAGCGAGGAAAACATTATGCTTCTGGCAGATGGACGGCTGCTGTGGCGTGCCATGAGCAATGTGCTGAGCAACGCCGTGAAGTACGCCCTGCCGGGTACCCGGCTGTATGTGGACGTGTCTGCCACCCAGGACAAGGCCATCATTTCCGTTAAGAACATCTCCGGTGCCCAGTTGAACATCAGCGCCGAGGAGCTGATGGAGCGCTTCGTCCGGGGGGATTCCTCCCGCAACACCGAGGGCAGCGGCCTGGGGCTGAACATCGCCAAGAGCCTGATGGAGCTGCAAAAGGGACAGCTGCAATTACTGGTGGACGGGGATTTGTTTAAGGTCACCCTGGTATTTCCCAGAGCAATATAAAAAAACGCCCGGCTGAGGGAGCAAAATCCCATCAGCCGGGCAAATTTTTTTATTTGTGGTACAGAATGCGGATGGAATTGAGCAGGCACAGCATGGACACGCCGGTGTCGGCAAACACCGCAATCCACATATTGGCGTAGCCCATAAGACCCAGCACCATCACAATGAGCTTCACCGTCAGGGCAAAATACACGTTCTGCCAGCTGATGCGGCGGGTGCGGCGGGCAATGTCAATGGCGGTGGGAATGGCAGTCATGTCGGAGTTCATGAACACCACGTCGGCGGCCTCAATGGCGGCATCCGCACCGGTGCCCATGGCGGCACCCACATCCGCGCCTGCCAGCACCGGAGCATCGTTGATGCCATCGCCCACGAACATGACGCTGCCCCGCTGGGCGCGCACCTTTTCCAGCTCGCTGAGTTTGTTTTCCGGCAGCAGTCGCGCCCGCACCTCGTCGATGCCGGTTTCGGCGGCAACGTGCTGGGCGTTGTCCTGAGCATCGCCGGTGAGCATGACGGTGTGGAGATTCTGCTTTTTCAGGGTGCCAATAGCGGAAACCGCGTCAGATTTCAGCGTGTCGGAAATGACAATCTGTCCCAGCAGCAGCCCGTCCTGTGCCACCAGCACCTGGGTGCCAAATTCCGTACCCTGGAAGTCGGACAGCTCCACGTCATTTTCTTCCAGCAGCTTCTGGTTGCCGCACAGCACCTTGTGGCCGTCAACGGTAGCGCGGATGCCCTGCCCAGCCAGCTCCTCCAGCTTGGAGGGGGCAGGGACGGTGAGATTCGCCTCCTTGGCGGCAGCGACAATGCTCACGGCAATGGGGTGGGTGGAATACTGTTCGCAGGCGGCAGCCAGCGCCAGCAGCTCTGCCTGGGTGGCCTTTTTGTCTGCGGGGATGGCTTTCTGCACCTGGAAATTGCCCTTGGTGATGGTGCCGGTTTTGTCCATCACCACGGCCTTGATCTGAGCCAATGCCTCAATGGCAATGCCGCCCTTAAAGAGAATGCCCTTCTTGGAGGCGGCACCGATGCCGGAGAAGAAGGCCAGGGGTACGCTGAGCACCAGGGCGCAGGGGCAGGAAATCACCAGGAAGGTCAGGGCGGTAAACACAGAAGCAGTGCCGCTTTCGCCATAGAGCACGGTGTTCATGCCGGCGTGCTTCACAGGGTCAACGAAGTAATGCCAGCCGGGCAGCACCAAGGGCAGCACCAGTGCCACCACCAAAGCGCCCAGCACCACAGCAGGGGTATAAACTCTGGAAAAACGGGTGATAAACTTATCAATGGCGGGCTTGCTGGCAGCTGCATTCTCCACAGAATCCAGGATTTTTGTGACCATGGATTCTTCCAGGGCCTTTTCTACCTTCATTTTCAGCTGGCCGGAGGTGTTGACACAGCCGGAGATAACTTGGCTGCCCACCGCAACCTTCACGGGCACAGGCTCGCCGGTGACGGCGGAGGTATCAATGCGGCTCTCGCCCTCGGTCACCACGCCATCCAGGGGAATGCGGTCGCCGGGACGAACCAGCAGGATGTCGCCCACCTGGGCATCCCCGGCAGGGACGGTTTCCACCTTGCCGTCGGTCACCCGGTTCACTGTTTCGGGACGCAGGTCAACGGCGGACATAATCTGGCTGCGGCTCTTGGCTACCGCCCGGTCTTCAAAGTACTCGCCGATGCGGTAGAACAGCATGACACCCACCGCCTCCGAGTAGCTGCCAATGGCAAAAGCGCCCAGGGTGGCAATGGACATCAGGAAGTTTTCATCAAACACCTGACCCTTGCGGATGTTCTTGGCGGCAGTGAGCAGCACCTCGCCGCCCAAAATTACATAGGCCGGAATCAGCGCAAGCAGCTGCCACACCAGGGGGCTGCCGGTCAAATGCAGGATTTCACCAACGGCGAACAGCACCGCACCGATCATCAGAGTGGCCAGCGCTTTCTTTTCATCCTGTTCCTCGTCTCCCTGCTGCTCCTCCTTGGGGACAATGGTGATGCCATCCTCCATGGCATCGATGGCGGCCTTTACCGCGGGAATCAGGGAATCCGGATTCTTGGCGGTCAGGCGCATCTGCTTGGTGGCGAAGGTGATGGAGCAGTTCTCCACCCCGGGCAGGGTGCACAGCTTCGTTTCAATCTTGGCGGCACAGTTGGCGCAATCCAGACCCTCCAGGATGTAGGTCTTGCTGATGGCACCCTTGGATGTCCGGGGGCTCAGGGTCACGCCGTCCTCCACGCTGTCGGTGACCTCCTGCATCTTTTCCAGCAGCCCCTTGTGGCTCTTGGCGCTGACCCGCAGCTGACGGGATGCAAAGGTGACGGTGGCCGCTTCCACCTCCGGCATCTCGTTGAGCTTGCGCTCAATTTTAGCGGCACAGTTGGCGCAGTCCAGACCCTCAATGTTATACACCCGGGTTTCCAAGTTTCCATTCACCGCATGGTGGCGGTTGTGTTCCTCGTGGTCATGGTGATGATGCTCATGGCCGCAGCCGCATTCGTCCTCGTCATCATCGTCGTGATGATGGTGGTGATGCTCATGGCCGCAATCGCACTCGTCCTCGCCATGGTCGTGATGGTGGTGCTCGTGGTCATGGTCATGACCGCAGCAGCATTCTTCCTCATGGTCGTGGTCATGCTCGTGTTCCTGTTCGTGAGACATATCAAAATCCTCCTTTTCTGGCAATCAAAGCATTGTGACGTTCGTTCGGCAGCGCTGCATATTTCGTTTGACAATTGCTGTTTTTTAAAATACAATGTATCTGTTACCGAACACTTTGTTCTGTAAGTATTATAGAAAATTGCCGAGAAAAAGCAACAACCAATTTTCACCGGATGTAAGATACAGAACAAAACCGCATTTTTGTACAGGAGGCCACCATGGACAGACGGCAGCAAAAGACCCGCACGGCCATCTACCGTGCCTTTACCACCCTGCTGGATCGGCAGAATTTCCATTCCATCACCGTACAGGACATCATCGATGAAGCAAACATCGGGCGCAGTACCTTTTATGCCCATTTTGAAACCAAGGAGGAGCTGGTTAAATCCCTGTGCCGGGAGTTGTTCGACCACATCATCGGCACCGCCATGGACAAGCAGGATACCCACGGGCTTTACGCCTGCACCAATGCGCCCCACTCGGTTATCTGCCATATTTTGCAGCATTTGCAGGAGAATGACAACAACATTCTCACCCTGCTGTCCTGCGAAAGCAGCCCCATTTTCATGAGCTATTTCAAGTCCGGCATGGAGGAGCTGGTGCGCTCCCAGCTGCTGGGGGATACGGCGCTGCCCGGTGTGCCCCGGGAATTTCTGGTGAACCACATTGCCGGCAGCTTTGTGGAGATGGTGCAGTGGTGGCTGGACGGCGGGCGGAAGGAAACGCCCCAGACCTTAGACGGTTATTTCCGCACCGTGACGGAGCCGTTGCTGACAGGAGGAAACCATGAACATTCTGATTCTCAGTGATTTTGTGGGCTGCGGCAACGTCGCCATGGGCGTTGCCCGCGCTGTGCTGACCCACATGGGGCACAACGCCCTGTGTCTTCCCACGGCGCTGATTTCCAACACCTGGAATCTGGGCGCGCCGACGGTGCTGGACACCACCGCCTATCTGCAAGAAGCCCTCGCCGCCTGGGAGCGGCTGGGCATTCAGCCGGAGGGGGTGCTGCTGGGGTATCTGGCAGATGAAGCCCAGACCGTCTTCATAGAGGAGCAGTGCCGCCGGTGGCGGGAAAAGGGCATCAAAATCTTCCTCGACCCCATTTTTGCAGACAACGGCAAGCTCTATCGCGGCATTACAGCAGCGCGCATTGCCTTTTTAAAGCGGCTGCTGCCCCACATTGACTATGTGCTGCCCAATGTCACGGAAGCCCAATACCTCACCGGGGAAGCGGATTCCATGGCCGCTGCCCGGGCGCTGGTGCAGTTGGGAGCAGACTGCGCCGTCCTCACCGGGGTGGAGGACAGTGCCGTGGTGCTGGCGCAGGGGGACGGCGTTTGCCGTCTGGACTACACCCCTGTTCCCGGCCATTATTCCGGCGCAGGGGACAGCTTCACAGCCCTGTTCACCGGGAACATTCTGAACGGGAATCCCCCTGCTAAGAGCGCACGCCTGGCTGCTGATACCCTATGCCAATGGATTGACCGGTATCGGCAACGTCCCGCCCCCATTACCGGCCTGCCGGTGGAACGGCTGTGGGAGTAAATCGTATACGCCTCCCGGCGCAAAGCGCCCTCGGCTCCACCTCTGGGGGAGCTGCTGAGCGAACGCGAAGCTGAGGGGGTGCGCAACGAAATATAGGGGCACTACAAAAATACGCACGACACCCTCTCAGTCAGCCCGTTCGGGCTGCCAGCTCTCCCAAAGGGAGAGCCAAGGGCGCTTCGCGCCAAAGTGCGTACCATTCAACAGAGTACTACCAAAAATCCGGGGTTTCGGGCGGATGCTATCCGCCCCTACAGAACGAGGTATAAAAAACGTCACGCGGCAAAACACTGCCGCGTGACGCATTTATTATTGTGCCATATCCGCCTTTTGGGCTTCCAAGCCCTCTGCCACAGACAGGGGACGGAGCACGCAATAGGCATCGAACCGGGTATCATTGGTATCGCAGAGGAACACCAGCCGCGTCTCCGGGTTCTCGAAGGTGACCTGGCTTGCCTTGGCGGCCACCTCTCCGGCCTGAACGCCGCTGAGGTACAATCTTGTGCGTCCGTCGGGCAGGGGGAAGGACGTGGTTGTGCCCACAAAGGACAGCACGAAATTATCCGCGCCGCAGTTTGCCAATAAGGTGGTGGCGGCGGAGGTAATGGCCTCCTCCATGCTGCCGTTAAAGATATACTTGTCCGTTTCCGCCGGGAATCGGAAATTATCCAGCACCACCTCGGAAAAGCCCAGGCTGTGGACTTCATTGACGATGGAGGTAATCCAGCCCAGGGTATTGGCGCTGGTAGGATCCATCCAGTAGCAGCCGCCGCTGTCCGCCCACAAACCTGCCCGGCTCTTCATATAAAGGCCGCTGGTCACGTTCCGGTTGCCGAAATCGTAATCCCGGAAGGCGGAAATCTTTGCAATCATATAAAAGCCCTTGGAGCGGACATACTGAATCAATTCATCCACCGCCGTGGTGTTCACACTGGCCGAGCTGACCGCACCGGTAAGGCCGGAGGTGTAATAGAAGGAGCCGTAGCCGCCTTTCAGCTCAATCATAATGGCAGTGCCTGCCTTCAGGCGGTTCAAATCCGTTTTGATTTCCTCAAAATTTCCCTGCTTCAGCACGTCATAGTCGATGTAATAGCCATTGACGGATGAAAGTTCCTGGCTCAGCTCCACGGCATCGGAACCTTCGTTATAGTAAATGGATACATTTTCGTCCGCCTTGGGCTGCTGGGCAATCACTGCATTGTCCGGCAGGGGGCCGCGGGTGAAGTCCAGGGTAGCGCCCTCCCGGGTGTACACCACATAGCGGGCAACCCAGATGTTCCAGCAAAAGCTGAACAGCGCCAGCGCCATGCCCACAATCAGCAGCACCGTCAGAATGCGATGCAGGCTGCGCCGGGTTTTATAAGTCATTTTTTTCATGAATGCTCCTTATTTGCGCTGGCCGACCACACAGCGCCAGTCCTCCTTTGCCCGGATGGATGTCACCTGAATCCCGGCGGCAGTCAGGGCGGCGGTCACATCCGCCAGCCGGGTGTCCAGAATGCCGGAACAGATAAGCCTGGTGCCCTTTCCCATCAGCCGGGGCAGCACAGGTGCCAGGGCGACAATCACGTCGGCAACAATGTTCACCAGCACGATGTCCCAGTTCTCCTCTGTCAGCTGCTCCATCAGGCGGTGGTCAGCGGTAACGTTGCCGGTAAGGGCGGTAAACCGGGGGGCAGAGAAGCCGTTGTAAGCGGCGTTTTCCCGGGCGATGTCCTCGGCCTTGCCATCGATGTCCACGCCCACGGCCTTATCAGCCCCAAGGCGCAGGGCAGCAATGGACAAAATGCCGCTGCCGCTGCCCAAATCCAGACACTTGCAGCCAGGCTGCACCAAAAGCTCCATGGCCTCCATCACCATCTGGGTAGAGGGATGGGCTCCGGTGCCAAAGGTCAGGCCGGGGTCAAGAATCACCGGCAGCCGCTCCCCTTCATACTCCTGCGCCAGCCAGTAGGGCAGCACCAGCAGCTTCTGCCCAATCTCCTGGGGCGGATAGTTTTCCTTCCAGCTCTCGTCCCAGTTGGTGTCGGCCAGCTGAGAAACGGTCAGGGGCAGCCCGGCGGAGGCGGCGTAGTCCTGTACTCGCCGGAGATTTTTTGCATCGGTATCCTCTAAATACAGCTTGATGTGGGACAACCCTTGCAGCTTTTTTTGCAGGTCGTCGTCGATATAGTCCCAATAAGCCCGGTTTTCCTCCAAAAAGGTTTCAAATTCCTGCTGGTCTTCTATTACCAGGTCAGAAAATCCCCGCTTTGTCAGCTCCTCGGCAACCTGCTCCACCTGGGCAGCAGCGGTGTCAATGGTTATTTCCAGCCATGCCATGGCATTGTTTCCTCCGTGAATTAGTTTTATCAACCTATTTTACCTTAAAACGATGAAAAAAACAACTACCAATCTATGAACATCACGACGATTGCACGCGTTACAAATGTGTGAGGCCAGCCCCCGGTTTCCACCGCACCCGTAGGGGCGGCTCGAAGCCGCCCGCTGCGGCGCAGCCGCTCAACATTCATCGAACCGCTCGGTTGCGTGGGTTTCGGGAGGCTAAGAGCCTCCCCTACCAGGCGTGGGCATATGAGCTGCCCTATCATCATTTACAAATTGTTTACTCACGCAATCGTCGTGCAGCGACACGAAAAAGACTTGCTTTTTGCAGGGAGATACTGTATAATCCAGGCAAGAAAGAAACAAAACCCATATGAAAAGGAGTTTAACACATGGAAATTCTGAATAATGAGCCTGAGCAGGAGCAGGAAGAAACCGAAATCCTGACCCTTACCGACGAAAACGGCAACGATGTGGACTTTGAGTACCTGGACTGCCTGGAGTACCAGGATAAGGAATACCTGGTTCTGATGCCCGCCGATGAGGCCGAAACCCAGATTGTCATCCTGGAAGTCGAGCCGGTGGACGACGAGAACGAAAATTACCTGGCCGTGGAGGATGAAGCTGTCCTGGATGCTGTGTACGGGATGTTCAAGGACAAGTACAAGGACGTTCTGACCTTCGAGGACTAAGGAAACTTTGAATGGAAACTCTGAATGAATCCACTTCGGCTGAACAGCGTTTTTTCCTATCCGTGCAATTCCCAAAGCGGAAAATATAGACAGTATTTCTCTGCTTTCGGAACATTCGGCTCGTGAAAAATCTCTTGCTGTCAGCGCTCGCGGATTTCATCGGAACTTCCCGAACAGCAGGGAGCTGACGGATTTGCGTCAGCTCCATTTTTATACTGGAAATTCCTGAATTAAAGTGATATAATAACATATTATCGGTATAAAATCCGCCGCAGGAGCACACAACCGCCCCTCCGGCAAGCAGAGAAAGGAAATTTTTAAAGTTATGGGACTATCCTCCTCCTCCCCCTGGTTGAAATATTACGGCAATACCCCCGCCTCCATTGACTACCCCCATGCTACCATGTACCAGC
>URPI01000077.1 GCA_900549705.1 uncultured Eubacteriales bacterium | reverse complement strand
TGAACTACCGCGGCAAGCTGTGGACCCGTGAGCAGGCTCGTGCTGCCATGACCGACCTGTGCCAGTATGTGGACGTGTGCATCTCCAACGAGGAGGATGCCAAGGACGTGTTCGGCATTGAGGCAGAAGCCACCGACATCTACGGCGGCAGCCTGAACCACGAGGGCTACAAGTCCGTTGCCAAGCAGCTGGCTGACAAGTTTGGCTTTGAGATGGTTGCCATCACCCTGCGGGAAAGCCACTCTGCTTTCGACAACGGCTGGAGCGCCATGCTGTACAATGTGGCAAAGGACGAATACTGCTTCTCCAAGAAGTATGACCTGCACATCATCGACCGTGTGGGCGGCGGCGACAGCTTCGGCGGCGGCCTGATTTACTCTCTGATGAACGGCAAGTCCACCCAGGCTGCTGTTGAGTTTGCTGTGGCTGCTTCCGCTCTGAAGCACTCCATCGAGGGCGACTACAACATGGTCACTGTTGCCGAGGTTGAGAAGCTGGCTGGCGGCGACGGCTCCGGTCGTATCCAGAGATAATCCATGGCAATTCATATTGTAACGGAAGCGGAGCGCTGCCTGAATTGCAAGCGTCCCCTGTGCCAGGAGGGCTGCCCGGTTCACACTCCCATCCCCCAGATTATCCAGATGTTCAAGCAGGGGAACGTGATGGAAGCCGGAGAAATTCTCTTTCGGAACAATCCCATGTCCGCCATTTGCAGCATTGTCTGCAACCATGAGCAGCAGTGCGCCGGTCATTGCATCCGGGGCAAAAAAGATGCCCCCATCCATTTTTCCAGCATCGAAAATTACATTTCCGATATGTACCTGGATCGGATGGAGATTCAAAAGCCGGAGCCCAAGGATAAAAAGGTTGCGGTCATCGGCGCCGGCCCTGCCGGCCTGACCGTTGCCATCCGGCTGGCACAGCAGGGCTATCCCGTCACTGTCTTCGAGTGGGAGGATAAGATTGGCGGCATCATGCAGTATGGCATCCCCGAATTCCGCCTGCCCAAGTCTGTGCTGGATCGACTGCAAAAGCGCATGGAGGAAATGGGCATCACTATCCGGCTGAACACCACCATCGGTGCGGTGCTGATGGTTGATAACCTATTCCGCGACGGATATTCCTGCGTGTTTGTGGGCACCGGTGCCGATCGCCCCAAGAGTTTGGGCATCGAGGGCGAATCCTTGGGCAACGTGCGCTTTGGCCTGAACTATTTGGCAAATCCGGCACGTCAGCCCCTGGGAGACAACGTGGCTGTTATCGGCATGGGCAATGCCGCCATGGACGTGGCGCGGACGGCGCTGCGCAACGGTTCCCGTCACGTTACGCTGTATGCACGGGGAAAACGCAGCACCGCCAGCTCCAGCGAGCGGGAATATGCGGCGCTTGACGGCGCAAAGTTCGTATTCGGCAAACAGATTTGGAAAATCACCGAAAAAGGCCCGGTGTTCAAAACCTCCGTCTTTGACGAAAACGACAAGGTGATTGGTTACGAGGAGGGCTTGGAGCAGGTGGAGGCGGATTCCACCGTCATTTCCATCAGCCAGGTGCCCCGCCGGGAGTTTGCAAAATCCACCGACGGCATGGAAGCCACGGAAAGCGGCACCATTGTGGTGGACGAGAACATGATGACCACCCGCCCCGGCGTGTTTGCCGCCGGAGACGTGGTAACCGGCGCAAAGACCGTGGTTCATGCAGTAGAAGGCGCCAAGAAAGCAGCGGACGCCATGATTCGCTATTTGGAAAGCTGCTGAGGAAAGAGGAAAATCTATGAAAAATGTGATTGATACTGACCTGACCGGCAAGGTGGCAGTTGTGACCGGTGCCAGCGGCACCCTGTGCTCCATCTTCGCCATGGCTCTGGCGCGTGCCGGTGCAAAGGTGGCGCTGCTGGGCCGTAACCTGGCAAAGCTCAACGAGGTGGCAGACAAGATTGCTGCGGAGGGCGGCATCGCCAAGGGCTACGCCTGCAATGTGCTGAGCAAGGACAACTGCTTTGCAGTTGCCGACCAGGTGCAGGCTGACCTGGGCCCCTGCGACATTCTCATCAACGGTGCCGGCGGCAACAATGCGAGAGCCAACACCGACAAGGAATTTTTTGAGATGGGCGATTTGGAGAGCGACACCGTCACTTTCTTCGACCTGGACGAAAACAGCGTGCAGAATGTGTTCAACCTGAACTGGGTTGGAACGCTGCTGCCCACCCAGGCCTTTGCCCGCCAGATGGTGGGCAGAGAGGGCTGCAACATTCTGAACATCTCCAGCATGAATGCGTACCTGCCTCTGACCAAAATCCCCGCCTACTCCTCCTCCAAGGCTGCTGTGACCAACTTTACACAGTGGCTGGCGGTTCACTTCTCCAAGGTGGGCATCCGGGTCAACGCCATTGCCCCCGGCTTCTTCTCCTCCGAGCAGAACGCCAAGCTGCTGTACAACGACGACGGAACCCCCACCGCCCGCACCCGCCGCATTCTGGACAAGACCCCCATGGGACGCTTCGGCGACAGCGAGAAGGATTTGGTGGGCGCTGTGCTGTTCCTGCTGAACAACGACGCAGCCGGATTCATCACCGGTATCTGCCTGCCCATTGACGGCGGCTTCTCCGCTTACTCCGGCGTGTAAGCTTCTTCTATCATATTTTTGCCCCCGTGTGCAGTGTTTTTGCACACGGGGGCTTTGTAATTGTACACGCCAACTGTAGGGGTTGACTGGCAGTCGACCTGGCACACAAGCACCCCGAAGGGGCGCTTTATGCTGCGGGCGGATTCTATCCGCCCCTACTAGAGCGAATCTCTTAAAACTTCACAAATGCATTTAGACTTTGCTCAGCCATTATCTGAAGAAAAAGGCATACTGCGTTTTAATAAAAATGAAGTTTTAAGGGATGTGCTCTACTACAGTCCAACGGAGAAGCTGCTACCATTCAACGAACCGCTCTGTTGCGTCAGCTGGCAGTTGGTCTGCCCCTGCAATCCGTATGGAACGCCCCCGGAGGCAATCAACGCTTCCGGGGCAACGTCTTTTAATTGAACCGCACAACCTTATTGGCAAGGGTATAGACGGAGCTGGAGAGGTTTCTGCCCACCTTGCCGGGCAGGCAGACCAGATGCACCGGGGTGTGATTCTGGAAATGGTTGGCCCACTTGGCATCGAATTTCCGGCACTCCTGCCACATCTTGTCCAGGTCGGCATCGGCCTCGGCGCTCTTGTTCAGCCGGGCATAGAGGGCAGAAATGCCGAACATCATAAACAGCTCATGCTTGAGGTACTTGCGCTGCTTCTTGTCCTGAATGTCATCCAGGTGGCAGGCCTCAAAGCATTTTTGGGTGACAATAATCTGGTGCATATACCGCCGGGTCATCACGTCCCGCTGGACGGATTGCCCTTCCCTGCCGATATAATAGCGGTAGAGGTCAGCGTTGAGATAGTACATTCTTCTGACATAGGGCAGCCCCTGATAGACCATGAGGTTATCCTCATAGAAAACGTGTTTGGGCAGCTCCTTGGTGTGGTTGCGCAACAGTTCCGTGCGGAAGGTGCAGCTGTGAATGGTCAGCAGCTGATGGAGCTTGAAGGGCTTGGTGTCTGCCCAGGCGAAAATCTGATCCTCCGGCAGCGCATTGGCATAGCAGATGGAGCGATTGCCCTTTCCGTCGGCGTGCTCATAATAATAATTGGTCACAAACAAATCCACGCCGCCGCTTTTTTCGCAGGCCTCCAGGGTATCCAGGAAGCGGTTGAAATCCCCGCTCACCCAGTCATCACTGTCCACAACCTTAAAATATTTTCCTTGGGCGTGTTTCAGACCCTGATTGATGCCCTCGCCATGGCCGCCGTTGGGCTGATGAACAACCGTAACAATATCGGGGTACTGGGCTGCGTAACGGTCTGCAATTTCTCCGGTTGCATCTTTGGAGCCGTCATCAATAATGACAATCTGGACGCGACTCCCCCCAGGAAGCAAGCTTTTGATACATTTTTCCATGTATTCCTGGGAGTTGTAGCAGGGAATGGTAACGGTGAGCAGCTTCATTTTGTCTTTTCCTCTTTCTTGTATTCATGGCGTTTGGGGGCAGTTCTGCGCTGCCCCCATGCTTTTTTACTCATTATTTTGCGGTTTCAGGCTTTTTGGTATCGCTGAAAACAATCTTGTTGACGATGAAAAACACCACCATGGACACGCCGCCATTGAGAACGGTGGTGCCGATATTATACAGCCAGGGGGCAACAAAGTGTCCGGCCACTGCCGCCCAGATGCAGTTGATGGAGTTGACCACGCAGGTGACCACGCAGAAGGCCAGCAGATACCACAGCCCCTGGCGCACCACGTTGCCCTTGGAGCGGAACACCCAGCTGCGCTGGATGAAGAAGTTGATGACTTCGCCGATGAACATGGCAATCATATAGGCCGTGAAGTAGGCCACGCCGCCCTGGTCAGCGCCATAGCCGATGATGTACCACTTGAACTTGATTCCAAACAGGGTCAGGTCAACGCCGGGGAACCCGAAGTCCCGGCTGCCCAGGAATGCAAAGGCCGCAGGCAGGAAGGTCAGCAGCAGATACTTAAAGACGGTGATGAGGTTGCTGACGATTACGAACAGGCCACCCTCCCGCACCCACTGGGAAAGAGACGGATGCTTCTGGGCAAAATGATTCCACCAATTTTTCATATTGCAGTGACACTCCTTTTATTGCTCGTTGAGCTTCTTCATAAACTTTTTCCCGGCAGACAGATTGCGGAAGAAATCGGCAATCAGCCGACCCAGCCCCCGCCAGAAATGGCCGTTGACCAGGAAGCACACATCATCCACCATCTTCATGGACATCATGCCGCCGGACATTTTCGCCATGGCACGCAGAGGCATATTGTACAGGAACAGAATGTTCAGGTCGGGAGTTCCCTTTGCCTCGGATTTCTCCTTCATGCTCCGCATGATTTTGTAGGCAAATCTTGCAATGCCCGTTTTGGCATAATATAGCTGGCAGACGGCATCGTTGATGCCCAGCTCGCCGCTCCAGGAGCCATCAGGAATGGGATGCCCCAAAAGCTTTGCAAACTCCTCATCGGACACGGCAGTGATTTTGCCGTCTTCGTAACCGGGCATACTGCCGTAGGGGTTCTGCGCGCCGGTGCCCTGCACCTTCACGGAAGCGGTCAGACGCACATCGGCCGCGTTGGCAGCCACCAGAACTTCATAGTCAGCCGTCTCCACTTCCCAGCGGTTGGTCCTCACATTGAAGTAGCGGAAAGCCTTGTCATCAAATTTCACAGTGACAGTCTTGCTCTCCCCTGCTGCCAGGAACACCTTGGCAAAGCCCTTGAGCTCCTTCTTGGGGCGGAATACTTTGCCGTTTGTGCAGGAGACATAAACCTGGGCAACCTCAGCGCCATCCCGGTTACCGGTGTTGGTGACGGTGAAGGTGACACCGGTCTTGTCGGCATGAATATCGGAATATTCAAAAGTCGTGTAGCTCAGGCCATAGCCGAAGGGATAGCGCACAGGCACTCCGGCGGTGTCATAATAGCGATAGCCGATGTAAAGCCCCTCCCGGTATTCGGCGGTGCGCTCCTTGCTGGGGAAGTAGTTGTAAGAGGGGTTGTCCTCCAGCTTCAGCGGCCAGGTTTCATTCAGCTTGCCGGAAGGATTGACCTTGCCCAGCAGGGCATCGGCCATGGCGGCGCTGCCCGCCTGTCCGCCCAGGTAGCCGTGGATAATGGCACGGCAGCCGGTTGGCATCACAAAAGGAGAGCCGCCGGACACCACCAGCACAATATTCTGATTGACGGCAGTAACCGCCTTGACCAGCTCTTGTTGGCTCTTGCTCAACTCCATGTGAAGGCGATCCATGCCCTCAGATTCGGCAATTTCATCCAGACCGATGCACAGCAGCACCAAGGGGGCATCCTTCGCCACCGCAACAGCCTCATCAATCATAGCCTGCACCGGATTGGGATTCTTACGGTCATAGCCCTGGGCAAACCCGGTGATGGTCACGCCGCTGGAAATCAGGCTGGTATACAGGTCGTCCAGGGCAGTGGGGTTAACCATGGAGGAGCCGGCACCCTGATAGCGGGGGTTCTTGCCGAAGTCACCGATCACCGCTACCTTTTCGTCACCGCTCAGAGGCAGAACGCCGTCATTTTCCAGCAGAACAATGGACTGAGCCGCACACTTCCGGGCAAGGGCGTGGTGGGCTTCCTTGTCAAAGGTCTTGGGAGCCTTCTTCATTGCCTCATCGGTGGAGTACACCACCGCCAGCAGTTCCTTGAGACGCTGGTCAATATCTTTTTCGGACACACGGCCTTCCTGCACGGCCTTTACAAGTCCCAGCGCACAGTCTGGGCCGGGGACGGGCATCACCAGGTTGGAACCGTTTTTCACGCCCAGGGCATGGTCATTATCTCCGCCCCAGTCGGTGACCACAAAGCCGTCAAAGCCCCATTCGGTGCGGAGGATTTCTTTCAGCAGGTGGGCGTTTTCATTGGCGTAAACGCCGTTAATCATATTGTAGGCAGACATGATGGACTTGGGATGTCCTTCCTTCACGGCAATCTCAAAGCCGGTGAGGTAGATTTCCCGCAGGGTACGCTCGTCCACCACGGAGTTCATGGCCATGCGGCGCAGCTCCTGGGAGTTGACAGCGAAGTGCTTCGGGCAGGCGGAAACACCATTTGCCTGAATGCCCCGGACGTAGGCAGCCGCCATTTTACCGGCCAGATAGGGGTCTTCGGAAAAATACTCGAAGTTCCGCCCGCACAGAGGACTGCGCTTCATGTTCAGGCCGGGACCAAGCAGAACATTCACGTCATTGGCGGCTGCTTCTTCGCCCAAGGCTCTGCCCATTTCCTCGCCCAATGCCTCATCCCAGGAGTTCGCCATGGTGGCAGCGGTGGGGAAGCAGGTGGCAGGGATGGAGGCGTTCAGCCCCAGATGGTCACCGGCACCGGCCTGCTTGCGCAGACCGTGAGGGCCATCTGACAAAAACATAACCGGAATATCGGATTTCTTTTTATCAAGGGTCGTCCAGGTCGTCCAGCCCTGAAGAAAGGCGGCCTTTTCTTCCAGGGACATCCGGGCGATTTTTTCTTTGAGATTCATTGTTTACGCGCTCCTCTGTCAGTGTAGTGTTACTTGTGCTTATTAACTAATTATACATTCTTTTACAAAAAAATCTACTGTAAATAATCCATAAAGAACCGGATTACCCCTGTTTCCGTCCAAATGACGAAAAAGTCGGCGCAGGAAGCTGCACCGGCACTCTGATTTTTGTCGTAAATATTGCAGACAGATGGTGTCCTTCTTAGAATCACATCAAAAGCGATATTGTTTCTTTGAAAAACAAATTTGTGCAAAATGGATACCAATCCAGCAGCCATGTTTTATCCGTGCCGAAAGAGCATCCGATTTACAACGTAAATTATCGGTTTTGGAACGTAAGCGTTTGAGATGGCTTTGTATAATATGCTACAGCGCTGAATAGGGCTTCAGATACGGCAGCACCTTGCGCCGGACGGATGCTGTTCATCAAACTGTTCTATTGCAGAAACGGGCGGGCGGCATGATCGCCGCCCTTCCTGTTTCAAGCTTAAAACGCCTCTACGCCGCCCTGGGGACGGATGGACAGCACATGGCAAGCGCCCTCGCCCAGCGCCGCATCAATGCCGGTACGGAAGGATTCCAGCAGGTCGAAGGGAACGAATGCCTGAACCGTTCCGGCGAAGCCGCCGCCGTGCACCCGGTAGGCACCTCTGCCCTGCAAATAATGCTGGCACAGTGCCAGGCTGATTGCCACATCCTGATGCTCCTTGTAGCCGGCGGGAATCACGTTTTGCAGGTACATCCAGGAGGAGCGTCCGCTCTCCTTCACCAGCTCCAGGAAACGGCTGAAATCACCGGATTCCAGAGCGGCTACCTGCTGAGGCACCCGGGCGTTGTCCTGATAAAAGTGGATGCAGCGCATCACGGCCCGGTCGCCGCACTGGGTCCGCAGGGCGGGAATGGCGGCATAGAACTCCTCCTCGGGAATCTGGGTCAGCACTTCCTTGCCGAAATAGGCGCATACCTGCCGGATTTCCAGGGGGATGGCGGCATATTCGTCGGTCAGGTCTGCATGGCTGGCACGGGTGTCGATGATGCACAGGGCATGACCGCAGGCGGAGAAGTCAAAGTCCACGGGGTGAATCACCGGGGCATCCTTCTGGCGGAAGTCGATGGTCACCAGGTTGCCCACGGCGGAAGCCATCTGATCCATCAGACCGCAGGGCTTGCCAAAGAACACATTCTCTGCGTACTGGCCAATCTGGGCAATCTCCGGCTGGGACACCTGGGCATCAAAGAACAGGTGGTTGATGATGGTGCCAATCAGCACCTCAAAGGCAGCCGAGGAGCTGAGGCCGGAACCGGGCAGCACCGTGGAGATGCAGTAGGCATCGAAGCCCTGCACCCGGCATCCCAGCTGATGGAACCGAGCCGCCACGCCCCGAATCAGAGCGGGGGTGGAGTTGACTTCCTCTGCCACCGGCTCCAACTGATTCAGCCGCACCACACACATGGGATAGCCCTGGGAAAGAATGCGGATTTCCTCCGTGCCGTTGCACCGTACTGCCGCCAATGTGTCCAGATTGACGGCGGCTGCCAGCACCCGTCCCCGCTGGTGGTCGGTGTGGTTTCCGCCAATTTCCGTGCGTCCGGGGGCGGAGAAATAGCGCTCCGGTGCGCCGCCAAAGGTTTCGGCAAAGCCTGCATCCAGCTGAGCCTTCTGGGTCTGCGTCAAATGTAATGCTTCCATGGAATAGCCTCCTGCTTCTATTTTCTATCAATAAAATTATACAGCAGATTCCGTAAAAAGGAAGAGTAATGTTGAGAAAAAAAGAAAAATAAAAAATCCGAAAAATAATGCTTGACATTCGGAGATACTGTGCTATAATACAGGAGCTGGTTGCGTGAGGCACACAGCAAGGCAAGAAAAGCTTCATATGGGGGTATAGCTCAGCTGGGAGAGCGCTTGAATGGCATTCAAGAGGTCAGCGGTTCGATCCCGCTTATCTCCACCAACAACAGACCGTAAGGATAACGCCTTACGGTCTTGTTTCATCTTCGGCGCTGAAGTGCTTCCTCGCTTCCTGCAACAGTTGAAAGCACATAATAAAGCGGGAGAAGCCGTCCTCGCGCAGTTCATCAATAAACGCCATAAATGCATCTCCTTTGATCTTCTGGTTTTGACTTATTTTAAGGATTGCTTAACATTAGCAATTTAGGCTAAAGCAGATACACCCGGATAAGCACTGATTTACCAGTAATTATCCGGGTGTTATCAGTTTTCGTCCGTGTCTGTCTGCTTACGGTTACTAACACGGTTACTAGCATTAAGCACAGTTGACACAAGAGCGTCAGCGTTGCTATGGTAGTAGATTTCCGCTGTCGTAGCAAACTTTTTGTGCCCCAAGATTTTCTGCAAATTCTCGGGAGCAATACCGCTTTGCAGCGCCCAGCTTGCATATGTGTGCCGGGTGGAATGGGGAGTCTTGCGCTTTTCCACCGCTTGCTTTTTGCCGCACATTGGGCAATATATAGCCCCTCTGGCAAGGCAGCTTTGCATTACTAATGGCTTTCCAAATTTTCAAAACGCCACAATCTTCCCCGCTGTACCCCCCACACATTCCGCCGCACGATGGCTTCCATGCTGTACTTTAACGGCGTGGACAGTGTATCCATCTTTAAGTGGCTGGGGCATGCGCAAGTCAGTACCACGGCCAACATTTACGCCCATGTTATTGAGGCCGCAGACCAGAAAAACGCCGACATTCTGGCTGACGTCTTTTTTAAAAAGGCTTGAATTTTAAAAGCGAGTTGAATTAAAGTTGAATTCTTCGCTTGCCCGCTCTGCTCATTTTTTCTGAAAAAGTATAGAAAAACAGCCGATTTCGCACTGAAACCGGCTGTTT
>URPI01000076.1 GCA_900549705.1 uncultured Eubacteriales bacterium | reverse complement strand
TGTCCACCCGGCGTTCCACCATCTCAATGTCCGCCATGACCAGTTCCAGATTGATGATGTCAATGTCCCGCAGCGGGTCGGTGGAGCCTTCTACATGGGTCACGTTGGAATCCTCGAAGCAGCGCACCACGTGTACAATGGCATCGGTGGTGCGGATGTTGCTCAGGAACTTGTTGCCCAGACCTTCGCCCTTGGAAGCACCCTTCACAAGACCTGCAATGTCCACGAATTCAATCACAGCAGGCGTTACTTTTTTGGGGTTGTGGAGCTGCGCCAGCCAATCCAGCCGCTCGTCGGGCACGGAAACCACACCAACGTTGGGGTCGATGGTGCAGAATGCGTAGTTGTCCGCAGGCACACCTGCGTTGGTAATGGCGTTGAACAGGGTGGACTTACCCACATTGGGCAGTCCGACAATACCTAATTTCATATTTTCAAAATCTCCTTATCTGACAGGTATCTCCTGGGGTCAGGAAAACCAATTTTATTATGATAGTTCAGTATACCATAAAACCTGGATTCTTTCAATAGCGTTTGGATTTTTTGCGATCAGATGCGTTTAAACGAGAAAACCGACAGACCGTTTTTTGAAATACACCCCATTTGTTAGACAGCACGCAGTTCTGCCTTTATAGTAGCAAAGAACACAAAACAATGCAAGAATGCTTTAAACGGAATTGTGCGGAAGATAGAGATCAAGGAACGCTATCTCGCTTCTGTTCGGCAGAATGTCTTGCGCGCGATATGCTTGATGGGAAAAGTTATGCGAGAATAAAGCAAAGCCGGTGTATCATCCAATCGTGATACACCGGCTTTTACGCACCACTGTACCTCATTTACCGCACCAATTCCGCACCAAACCGCCATAAAGCAGAAATACATGGCAGAAAGGTTTCAGGAAGTTAGTAATATGAAGGCTTATTTAGAATTATAACGATATAAAATGGGCAATTTCCAACAATACCTAATTTCATCTTTTCAAAATCCCATTTACTTTTGAATGGATTCAGCGCCAAAGGGACGGCAAAACCCGCACGGTTTCATCCGCTATACAGGATGAATCGGTTTTTTTCAATAGCTCTGCGGAAATTGAAAAAGAGGTTATGAAACTGTGATGCCAAAGGGATTTCGATTTTCTTGCTGTATCTCAGTCAATATCCAAGCTGGCGGTGACCTGATAATAGTCACAGGCGTGAGCTGTGTAGTTCTTCACGGAATCCTTAGAAATCATATTCATTTGTAGGAAAGAGCAGAAAATATAGGCGTTGTCATCCAGAATCATTTGCTGCAGCTTCACCGCGATTTCGGCGCGTTTCTCCATGTCAAATTCTCTGGACAACGTTTCAATCAGCGCAGTGACTTCGGGGTTGTCATAGGCACCGAAATTGTAGCTCATACCGGGCACACAGCTGGTGGTGAAGAAATATTGCGGATCACCGGAGGGCGCGGTGACAAGAGCCGAGGCGTAGATATCGAAGCTGGACATATCAGCCAGGAATTGCCGCCGGTTTGCGGTGCAGTTGATATCCACATCCATGCCGATTTCCCGCAGATTTGCCTGGGCGGCCTCTGCCAGCAGCGGCAGTTCCTGACGGCTGGGATAGGTCAGCCAGCGGATGACAAGCCGAACGCCATCCTTTTCCCGGATGCCGTCTCCGTCAGTATCCACCCAGCCTGCGGCCTCCAGGACGGCTTTCGCAGCCTCGGGGTCATAGGTTTCGGTGGTGACATGCTCCCCACCGAACGAGGAGAAGCCATCGGGGAAAGCGCCCTTTGCAGGGGCACCGTGCCCGTCCAGCAGGACAGCAACAAAGCTCTCTTTGTCAATTCCCATGGCAATGGCCTTGCGGACAGCTGCATCCTGAATGACGGGACTTTGCATATTCATGCATCCAAAAAAGGCACGGGAGGTTTGGATGGCGGAAAACTGATAGCCGCCCATTTCAAAATTGGGATATGCCTCATAGGCCATGCCGTAGGCTGCGTCAATGTCACCGGCCTGTAAGGCGGCGGACAGCGTATCGCCATTGGACAGGGTGCGGATGGTCAGCTCGTCCAGCTTGGGGGTTCCGTTCCAGTAATTGACATTGGGAACCAGGGTCAGATGGTCGTCGGTGACCAGCTCCTTTACCACATACGGGCCGGTACCGGCCACAATACCGGTATCAAAATCGCTGGCATCCACGTCGATAATGCAGCCGTAGGGGTCGCCCAGATAATTCATCAGGGCGGGATTTGGCTCACTGGTGGTCAGTGTCAGCACCTGCCCGTCGGCCTGAATGTCCACGATCTTTGTGTCGCTGGGAGCGCGGTCGTGGACTTCCAGCAAATGCTCCAGGCATTGCTTTACGCACGCGCCGTCCATTTTCCGGCCAGAGGAAAAGGTGACGTCATCCTGGAGTGTGATTGTCCAGGTGCAGTTGCCGTCGTTTTCCCAGGATGTTGCCAGCCATGGCTCCAGCTCCATGGTGTCGGTGTAGTGTACCAGAGTCTCGCCGATGCCGTAACGAATACATGCCCAGCCGTTGTAGGTGCGGTGAGGGTCAACGGTTTCCTCCCAGTTTTCGGAATTAAAGGTGGTGTCACCGATGACCATGGTTTTTCTGCTGTCAGCTTGGGCGGTGGTGCTGAGGCTGCCCAAAGTCACAAGACTGGCACTCAGGCATACCGCCAGGAGGGTGGATAGTATTTTTTTCATTGCTTTGCTTCCTTTCTGTTTTTATTTGATAATACATTATAAAACGCTGTCGATAAGCTGCCGGGTGTAAGCGTTTTTCGGGTGACGGATAATTTCGTCCGGCGTTCCTTCTTCCAGAATTTCTCCGTGGTACATTACCAGTACCCGGTCGCAAAACTGCTGCACCAGGGAGATATCATGGCAGATGAAAAGAATGGAGAGATTTTTGCCTTGCTGGGCGCTCAGCTCGTTCAGCAGCTCTATGACTTCCTTCTGTACCGTCACATCCAGCGCAGAGGTAGCCTCATCACAGATTAAAAGCTTTGGTTTAATTGCCAGCGCCCTTGCAATGGCTGCTCGCTGGCACTGGCCGCCGCTGACCTGGTGGGGGTAGCGCTGCGCATAGTCTGCTGATAAGCCGCATTCTTTCAGAAGAATTCCAACCCTTTTCTGAGTTTCTTTTTTGGAGAACCCGGCGTTTTCCAGACTCTCTCCAATGCCGTCGCCCAAGGTGCGGCGGGGGTCAAAGGAATCTGTTGGAGTTTGGAAAACCATTTGCATTTTCCGGTAGACCTTATGCAGTGCTGCTCCTTTTACAGTTGTAATATCTTCACCCTCCAGAAAAATGGAGCCGGAGGTGGCATCCAGCAGCCGCGTAATCATATTCACTGCAGTGGTTTTGCCACTGCCGCTTTCTCCGATAATGCCAAGCTTTTCACCCGGAAACAGCGAAAAGCTGATGCCCTTTACGGCGGAAACATCCATCTGCCCCTGTCTGGAAAAGGTTTTGGTCAGGCCTTCAACCCGCAGGATTGGTTCCATTTGTTCACCTCCTCAGTTTCGGGACAGCGGCAAGCAAGGCCTTCGTATCCTCAGCCTGTGGGTTGGCCAGAACTGCTTGCGTCCTTCCGTATTCCACGGTTTTCCCGTCCTTCAGCACGAGAATCTTGTCCGCCATCGCACCAATAACGCCAAGACTGTGGGAAACCAAAACAATGGCGGTTCCAAAGGTCTTTCGCACCATCAGCATCTCCTCTACAACCTGCTTCTGAATCGTTACGTCCAAGGCAGCTGTTGGCTCGTCGGCAAAGAGCACACTGGGGTTTAGCAGCATGGCCGCCGCAATTCCCACCCGCTGCTGCATTCCACCGGAAAGCTCAAAGGGGTAGCTTTTTAGTATCTGGTCTCCGTTTTCAAAGCCGAGCCTTGCAAGCAGATCCAAAGCCTGCGCGTTAAAATCTGCCTTGGAGATTTTACGGTGTTCTTTCATGGTTTCATACAGCTGTGTGCCCACTGTGCGGATAGGGCAAAAGGAGCTGCCCGCGCTTTGGAAGATGTAGCCCAGCTCCGCTCCGTTGAGCTTCCGAAGCTCCTTTGGCGGCAAGCTGGGGAGATGTTTCCCCTTGTAGCGGATGTCACCTCCGGTGATGCAGCCTTCGCTGCCCAGAAGCCCCATCGCCGCTTTCAGCAGCGTGCTTTTTCCGCTGCCGCTTTCTCCCACAATGCCCAGAATCTCGCCGGGAGCCAGGGAAAAGCTCACATCCTCCGCAGCCGGTTTACCGAGGTAGGAAATATCTACATGGTCATAGATGAGAAATTCTTCCATTTTCTACCTCCGGCTTTTGGGGTCGGCATAGTCCCGGATGGTGTCGCCCAGCAGGTTAAAGATGATAACAGAAAGAAAAATAGCAGCACCGGGACTGAAGGGAATCCAGGGACAAGTTGCCATCAGGCTTCGGGTGTCGCTGACCATGCTGCCCCATTCGGCAGTGGGCGGCTTGGCACCCAATCCTAAAAAGCTCAGCGCTGCCAGCTCCATCATCATTGTGCCGATGTCCAGCATGGAGGTAACCAGAATGGAGCCGATGATGTTTGGCAGAATGTGCCGGAGGATGATTTTTAACGTGCTGCTGCCGGACAGGCGGACTGCTTTCATCCAATGGGTTTCCTTTTGAGAAAGAGTCTGACTTCGGGCAAGCCGGGCGTATTTTGGCCAGGAGATTGCCGCCAGGGCGATGATTGCATTTTGCAGACCGCCGCCGAGAGAGCCGGCAACGGCCAGCGCAAACACCAGCCCTGGAAATGCCAGAAACACGTCGCAGATGCGCATCAGCAACGTATCCAGCCAGCCGCCGTTCCAGCCGCAAATCATCCCCACGGCCGTTCCAATGGTGGTGGTAACGGCAACGAGAACCAGCGTGGAGAAAATGCTGGCGCGGCTGCCTGCAATGACCCGGGAAAGCATGTCCCGCCCATAGCGGTCGGTACCCAACAGATGTGCCCGGCTGGGCGACTGCTTTGCAATGCTTAAATCCTGTAGATAGGGGTCATAGGGGGTCAGGTATTCCGAAAAGAAGGCGCACACCACAAGCAGAAGCGCGAGGATGCCAAAAAGAATCAGTCGTGTACGCACATTGCCGCGCCGGATCTTTTGCGTTCTTATTGTCGTTTTTTTCATTCCTTGCGCACCCCCAGTCGAATTCTTGGGTCGAGCGCATGGTAGAGCAAGTCCGTAATCAGATTGACCACCACATAAATCACTGCCATCCATACCACATAAGCCTGAATTAGGGGATAATCGCGCATGGTGATGGAATCCACAGCCAGCTTGCCCACGCCGTCCCACATGAAGATACTTTCAATGATGGCTGTGCCGCCCAGCAGACTACCGATGGACAGGGACAGCAGCGTGATAATGGTCAGCATAGCGGATCTCAGGACGCTTTTCCATAGCGTCACCCGGCTGCGGACACCCCTGGCCTGGGCACCGAGAACATAGTCCTTATTCAGCTCCTCCAGTACCGCCATCCGAACCTGCCGCATGTATTTGGCAGACATGGAGATGGCCAGCGTCAGGGTGGGCAAAATAGCGCTTTGCACGCTGAGTCCCTTGGAGATAACGGGGAGCCAGTGAAGCTTGATGGAAAAAAGCTGCATCAGCAGCAGCGCGACGAGAAAGTTGGGCAGACTGTTGCCGACAAAGCTGAAAAAGCGAAGAAAATAGTCCGTAAACTGATTGTGCTTCACGGCCGCCCACACGCCAAGGGGAATAGAAATAACAACGGTTGCGACAACGGAAAGCACCGTCAGCAGCAGCGTTGCCGGAAGCTTGGAGACGAAGGTGTCAAACACGTTTTTTCCGGAGACATAGCTCACGCCCATGTCTCCGGTCAGCAATCCCTTCAGCCAGGAGAGATACTGGATGAGAAACGGACGGTCAAGTCCAAGCTCCGCCTGCTTGGCTGCAATGATTTCCTGCGACACAGCACCTTTGTCACCGTACAGTTCCGTAACGGCGTCGCTGCCCGCCACATGCATCATGGCAAACGATAAAAAGGTAATGCCCAGCAGCACCGGAATCAGCTGCAACAGACGTTTGGCTATGTATTTTCTCAAATCGATACCTCGTTACGTTTCCCACAGCTGCGCTTTCGGCCTTCTACCAGGAACATGGGGGTGGAGGCGTTGTTAATGCGCTCCTCCTTTGTCCAGACCTCCCGCCAGATTTCTTCATCGGCACTGGCCTGAATGCCCAGTCGGCGCAGCACATCCAAATCCCAGGCCGGGCGATGCTGCCGGGACAGGGGGGTCTGCCGGGCGATTGCCTCCATGGCATCCACATCCGTTCCTGCATTTTCATCCCGTACATCGGAGGCTGCCAGGTTTTCACGATCCTGCGCATGGCCTTGCTTTGCCTCCTCATCCCAGAGATAGCGGTACCAGTTGGCATCGAAGTTTAAAAGCAGGCCGCCGGGGGCAAGTACTCGGGTCCAGTGGGCATAAGCCTGTTCAGGATTGTGCAGATTCCAGGTTACGTTCCTGGTCACAACCACATCAAAGCTGTCGGAGGCGAAGCAGAGCGCTTCGGCGTTCATCTGCCGGAACTGAATGCGTCCTACAAAGGCACCAGCATTGTGCCTCGCTTCTTCCAGCATAGAGGCAGTGTAGTCCACAGCGGTCACCTGATAGCCCATCTGCGCTAAAATAATTGCAAAGAAGCCAGGGCCGGTTCCAACATCCAAAACGCGGATAGTTTCCGGCTTCCTGCCGGGAAATCGGGCGGCAATACGGCCGGAGATTTGCCTGCCCCAGACGTTTTTCTGCTGGGAAGCCAGCTCCTCCTGGTTCACGCTGGAGTAGCCGGAGGAGCGATTTGTCCAGTAGTGGATGTTTTCGTCTTCATAGGTTGCAAACTGATTCATTCTATCTTTCCCCAATCATCGTGCTTCCTTGACAGACAGAGGGTTATTTCTGCCCATCACTGATAAATTCATCATAGCATAGAAAATCCCCCCAAAGAAGCCCCCTGGGGGGATAAAATATTCATTTGACTGCATAAACACCAAACATTGGCGCATTTACAAGGTCAGCTTCTCCCAAAATCCGCTTCCCCACAGTCAGGTCTGTCTGGCAGGAGCGGATGCCCAGGCTTTTCAGCACCCGTTCATCCCACTGGGGGCGAGGCTGACCAATGTCCATTGCCAGGGTGATGGAATCATTTTCCTGCTGTAATTGCGCCGTCATGCCAACATGCCCATAGGGGCTGTCCGGAGCAACACTCCGGTTCTGAGTGCTTTCACTGCGGACGTTGGCGGCATAGTCTGCGTCGAAATTCATAAGAATACCGCCCTTCTTCAGCACCCGGAACCACTGCGCATAAGCTGTTTCCGGTTCCGGCAGTGTCCAGGTCAGGTTGCGGCTGAGCACCACGTCAAAGCATTCATCCTCAAATTCCAGCGCCTGGGCATCCATTTCCCGGAAGGTGATGGAAAGCCCCATTGCTTCTGAGATGGCGCGGGCCTCCTCCAGCATGGCGGGGGTCAGGTCGATTCCCGTCACCTGATGCCCCAGCGCTGCCATGAGAATTGCAAAAAAACCGGTGCCGGTTCCAATATCCAGAATGTGAAGCCCGCTGCCATTCGGAAGGTGAGACTGCAGTTCTTCTTGCCAACGCCTGCCCATGGCGCTGCCCAGCTCATTTTTTCGCACGGTTCCAAAATCGTGGGAGCGGGCTGTCCAGTAGCGCATGATACGGCTTTCAATATCAAGTTCAGTCATGTATGTTGTTCTCCTTGCTTTCTGCCCCGTTTGGAATTTCTCTTACTGCCGTGCTGTCCGCTTTTCAGGATTCTTCCACCATCAACTGGCAGAGGATGGCATCCAGCTTCGCATTGACCATATCAAAATCTGCCACTGCATCCATGATTTCCTCGTAGGCTACGTCTTTTCCGGCATCGTGGAGCTGAGAAGCGAGGGTGGCAACCTCCTGGGCATGGGCATCATTGTGACTGACAAGATAGCGCATCATCACCAGCAGCTCCTGAATCGGCGTTGCACCGCTAATGGGTTTGTGCTCGTGGTAAACATCCCCGTGGGAATGGGTGTGGGTGATGCCGCCGTGGCTGTGGGTCAGGGGAGAATGTTTGACACCGCTGACTTGATACATCCGGCTGTTGGAAATCATCACCTCCACCGTAAAATGAGGGTTAAAGAGTTTTACAAGTTCCTCAGCCTCCATCAGTCCGTTTGACACCTTGCTGGCTGCACCGGAATGGTGGTTGTCAATGGATTCCCGGCAGGCTCCGTGGGCAATGGTCATCCGTCCGCCATCTTTCAGAAGTCCGGCCAGTGTGCGAATCAGCAGCTTTGGATTTGGAAAGTGGGGGAAAGCGTTATACACTACAATTCGATCGAATTTTTTCTCAAAGGGATACGCTTCCACATCTCCGCAGATAATCTGCACGCTTTCCGCATTACAGAATTTCTGGGCAGCTATTTTTGCCATTTCCGGGGAAATATCAATTCCGGTGACAGATGCTGCGCCACGCTGCAAATAGTAGGGAATCATGACCCCGGTACCACAGGCAACATCCAGAATATCCATCCCTGCTCTGACTTCGGCATTGTCCAAAATAATATTGATAATCTCATCATTTTTGACCATGTTTGCGTCCCAGGTGGGGGCGTAGCGGTCAAAAAAAGCAATAACATCCTGCTTCTCCATCTGAAATACCTCCTGATTAAGCCGGACGCAGTCTCACAAAAAAAGACTGCGTCCAAATCATTATAAATTTTATTTAAAGAATGCTGCAGTGTCAATCCTCTGATAACCGCCGAAGCTGGAAGGACAGGCGAAGATTTCCTCTGCCAACTCTTGCCCCAGGAACATCTTCGTGATTTCGTTTGCTTTGTCAGTCAGATTGATGTCCTCAAACTGTTCCGGGTAAACGGTTTTAGCAATAAACCAGGTGTTCAGCAGTGCAATTTCAAAATTGGTGTAATAGGCATTATACGCCATTTCCAGATACACTTCTCCATTTTGCCAAGCCTTGCAAGTGTCAAACAGGGTGGGGTCTTCTTGGTACAGGGGCTTGATGTTTTTCACCGCGGCAGCATCAAAAAACATGATGTCCATGCTGTCGCCCAGTTCCACGAACTTTTCTTCCTCAATGGGCTGGATACCCTTCGCACCGGTGTCGGCCAATACGTTCTTCACATTTGCGACCTGAAAGGAGACGTATTTCTCAGCAGTCATCAGGTGTTTGGTGGTACCCCAGTTTCCCAGGCCGCAGATGTACACACTGGGCTTGTCTTCTTCGGAAATGTCAGCGGTGCGGGCGGTGATTTCTTCGGCTTCATCCTTCACAAAATCCACTAGCTGCGCTGCTTTATCTTCGCAGTTAAAAATCTTGCCCAGCAACTCCATAGAGCCATAGAACGCATCATCAAATACGCCCTGAGCGCCGGCCTTCAGTGTAATAACAGGAACACCAAGCTGCTCTTGCAGTGCATTTTCCTTCTCTACATCCTCAAATTCAGAGATAACGATGTCAGGATTACAGGCAAGAATTTTTTCTGCCTCGGCAGTCTGTGCCATGGGGCCGCCCACACCGCAGGAAGGAAGGGTGCTGAACACATCGCCGTAGGCCAGCACATAGGGGCGTGCAACAGCATCAAACATTTTCGGACGCTCAGAAAGGGAAGTGTTGTCAATGTCCTCCACGCCGCACAGCAGGTTGACATCTCCAATATAGCTGTACATTCTCAGCGCACCTGCGCCAATGCAGACAACGTTTTTGTAGCTGCCGGGTGTGACAGTGACCTCCCGGCCAATCATGTCGGTGACAGTGGTTTCCTCGGCTTCTGCAAAGGCACCTTGTATTCCGCTCACGCAGATGGACAGGCACATAGCAGCGCACAGGAGCAGCGCCAAAATTCTTTTAGTTCTCATTGTGATACCCTCCTAAAATGATTTTTTCATTATCAATCTCGACAATTCTGACAGTTGCATCAAAAACGTCGCGTATGACCCCT
>URPI01000075.1 GCA_900549705.1 uncultured Eubacteriales bacterium | reverse complement strand
GCCACTTGTGCTAATCGCTACAATATTTGTCCATCCCCCCACGTCACACTGACCGTATTTGTTATCTCCCGTGGCAACCACGGTACCATCAAATCTCAGGCCAACTGTATTTATGCCGCCCACGCTAATCGCCACAATGTCCGTCCAGTCGTCTACATTACACTGACCGTGTTTATTACTTCCCGTAGCAACCACAGTTCCATTAGATTTTAGCCCAACTGTATAAACGCCACTCGTGCTAATCGCTACAATATCCGTCCAGTTCCCGACATTACATTCACCATCAGAATTATATCCTGTAGCAACCACAGTACCATCAGATTTTAGCCCAACTGTATGTACACCTACACCAACAGCTACAATGTCCGTCCAGTTGCCCACATCATCTCTAACGTGTTTAACGTCTTCTGTAGTAACCACAGTGCCATCAGACTTCACCCCTACAGCGTGGTAGAATAGATCAACAGTTTTACGTTCAGCAAGACCATCCCAAACTTCAAAACTTCGCTGCCTTGCGTCTTTATAATCGTCCAGCAGTCCAAATGCAATTGCCGCCTGCGCAGTTTTCCCCTCGGTCAGTAACTCCTCGGCAACTCGGTATTTGCATTCCAAAACCATATTAGCACTATCTTTATATTGGCCCAAGGATTCCAATAGCGAAATTACTTCCGTATATTTTTCACTGGCAAATAGTTCTGTTGCACGGTCATACTTACTCTCCTTGACTTTGCCATTCTCGCCTATTTCCTCCAGCAGTCTATAGGCATTATCATAATCTTTTTCTTTCAGCAACGCCGTACCGCGCTCATATTTACTCTGGTCCACTATATCCCCGTGTCCGGATTCTTTCAACAGCTGGTAAGCAGAATCGTAGTCATCTTCTTCCAACATTGCCATGGCACGGTCGTATTTGTTTTGCTGTACAATATCCCCACGGCCAGCTTCATTCAACAGGATGTACGCTGGATCGAAGGCATCTATCTCAAGAAATGCCATGCCACGCTCATACTTGTTCTCCTTCACTGCATCTTCATATCCCGCTTCGGTCAACAATTGGTACGCTGCCTCATAGTCCCTAGCACCCAATAACTCCATACCGCGTTCATACTTGTTCTGGATAACTTCATCGTGCTTTCCCAAATCTTCCAGCATAGCATATCCAGTGTCGTAATCACCGGCATTTAAGTAATTTCTCGCCTGTTGATGCTGTAAAGCAGGAACAATCACTTTTGTTGAAAAAAAATATCCAGCAATTGCCAGTAGAAGAAGCACAACCAGCGTAATCCGTATGACTTTCTTTCTTCTTGCCGCCCGTTCCTGCCTTTGTACATAAAGTCTGGACTGCCGCTCCTGTTCTTCCTCCTCCGCTGCTTCTGCCTCTTTGGCTCGGTTCCGGCAGAAATCAGCCATAGCCCTGCTGTCCTGATAGTCCACCAGCCTTTCAAATCGAGAGGCTAACTGTTTCAGTAAATATGTGTTATGTTCGGTTTGTGCCTTGGTATACCACTCCTGGTATTCCTTTTCCCTTTCCTTTTCCCAATTTTGGCTTTCTTGCTCAACTTTGGCATCGGCTTCTGGCAAAAACTGCTCGTAATTCTGGAGAAGGGTTTGAATTGCTTCCTGTTCCGCTTTCTCAGCCTCTCTGACTTGATGTGCGAGGGCATCTATGAGACATTTCTTTTCCGTCTGCAACTGCCTTGCAGTATCGCCCGTGGCGAACTGCTCTGCACGGGACAAAAACCTGTGGCTATCCCACCATTGTTTCTGGTCTTTCAGCTGTTTTTCTCTGCCGGAAACATAGGAAGGATAAGAAAAATCATACTCGTACAGTGCTTTGACCTTGGGCGGCCCAAAGTACCCCGGAATGCTATACTTCTGCACCGCTTCCTCAATATGGGCAAGCTGAGCTTTCTCCGGCTGGATGGTTTTATTTTCTGCTTTTACATTCTGGCACTCTGACAGTTTCTTTAGTACCAGCGCATGAAGGTTCCGGCACTTCTCCTCTGCTAACGCTTTGCCGATGTATGCCGGGGCGCTGTGTGCATCCAGGTTCAGCGCTTCCTCAAAGAATCCATCCGCCTTTTTCCAGTCTCCGTCCTCCAACGCCATATAGCCCCGGTCAAGCTGGGCGCTCTGGCGGTTATCAGCGGGAGCCACTACCTGCTGAACCACCTGCTGCACCGGGGCGCTGGGGTCGGTTTTGGGCAGGAGCTTCTCGATGCCTCTCATCAAATCCTGGATTGCACCCACCTTGCCCATGTCCTGAGCCTGGAGTTTTGCAAACTCCTTAGGCATATCATAGGCATCGATGCCCTTGTAGCAGGGAATCAGGTGCTTGGTTTTGTCCCTTGCCATGAGCTTGAGATAGCGGCTCCACTCGTTTTTGACCCACACGGCGTTATAGTATTCATAATCCGTGCCGAAGGCCAGCATGATTTTGGCAGAGTTCAGAGCGGCGAAGATATAAGGCTCGTATTCCTGCCCCAGCTTGTCTTCCAGGGTAATGCGGGAGAAGAAGACACGGTAGCCCTTCTCCGTCAGGGCATCGTAAACATCCTGGGCAATGACGCTGTCCACGGTGCGCTGACCGTTCTCGTCCGTCTCCTTATAGCAGATGAAAATGTCATAAGGCTCCTCTTTGCCGGAAACCTCGATGATGCCCTTGCGGATTTCCTCAATCTGCTTTGCCTCGTCCCGATAGACCTTGCGGGCGACCACGTCCGCATTTTCCAGGGCTTGCTCAAAATCGGAATCCTCCATGATGCTTTCAAAGCTGGAACGGTGGCAGGTGGGAATTTTCTTGCCAGAGGCAGGGTCGTCCACATACTCGATGCCGTACTTGCACAGCACTAAACCCCAGTAGGCCTCCGCCTCCTGGGGGAAATCGGCGACGATGGACTCGTAAATTCCCGCCGCTTTATCAAACTCACAGCCCATGCGCAGCCGGTTGGCACGGGCAAAGAGGGTCAGCTTTTTCTCGTCATCCTGATTGGGGATGGTCTGCTTGGTGCCGCAGTATTCGCACTCTGCCACGGTAGCACCCGGCTCTATCACCAGGTCGCCGCCGCACATTTTGCACTTAATCACTGCCATTTTTGGTGTCCTCTCTTTCTTTCATGGCTATCTCCATATGCTCCAAGGCAAATTCCAGGCTCATGGCCATAATCTCATTGCGGGTGCGCCCAACCAGAGCCGCCACGGAATCAATATCCTTGAGCATTTCCTTGGACATCCGCATGGAAACAATGGTGGTTTCGCCGGAATATTTTTTGGGGGTTATTCGCAAAATCGGTTTTTCCATGGTGATGCCTCCCATACTATTCCCTAATTAAAATAGCGATTTTAATTAGGGAGGCATCGCTTAGCAGCGCTGCCAGTTTTGCGATTTATAAGGAAAGAAATCGCAAAACACGTCTGATGCAAACTCTTTGCCCTGTGGGCAAATAAAATATCTTTGCGGATATTTTATTTAGAGTTTGGTACCAGTGTGACTATTGTAATACGTTTGTATGGCAATTGCAAGAGATTGGAGAAATTTAGCAGATTGCACAGAAAGCAGGCGCGTTTTTCGACCTGCGCGTTTTTTCTCTGCAAGAAGGTGTGCCCGGTAGCGGAGTGGACGTGCTTAACCGCAAAAATCCTTTTAAAGGGTGCAGTCTCAGGCGTTCTCAGCACAAAAAGCTCACGGCAATGCCTCAATTTTTTCTTCCAGCCAGGCAATCATATCTTCCCGTCCCTCCGGGCTGAGGGGGAAGGTCTTCTCCCCTTCCATGGTGCTTTTTTCGTAGCAATAAAGGCCATGCCAGTATTCCACATGGATGCTGCTTTTTTCAAAATCCACCTCTTTGGGTGTTGCCATGATGATGTCCGGCGCGGCGCGGAACCGGAACAGTCCCAGCGAGCCGGTGAAAATATTATTCATTGCAAAGGTATGCAGTGTCGGAATAAACAGTTTTTCCATGATAATCCCCCATCCTTTTTGTTTCATTCACTGTATCATATTCCAGAGGAAAAATCAAATGTTGCAAAATGCGCCGCTTTATGGTAGATTACTCCTCGGTGATGAAAAATGAAAGAACGTATGCAAGGAACGCTTGCACTATTGATTGGAACCTTTATCTGGGGCATGGCATTCATCGCCCAAAGCGTGGGCATGGAAACCATTGGCCCATTTACCTTTCAGGCCATCCGGTGTATGCTGGGTGTTATTTTTCTGTTTCTGGTTACATTTTTCTTTGACTGGAAAATCGGGATGCGGGCTTCCCTGCAAAAATGGAAGAACAAAAAGCTTTGGATTTCCGGCATCATCTGCGGCGCTGCCCTTTTTGCAGCCACCAGTCTTCAACAGGTGGGATTGGTGTACACCGCTCCCGGCAAGGCGGGCTTTTTGACCGCCATGTATATTGTGCTGGTTCCCGTGCTCGGAATTTTTGTCCACCGCAAGCCGGGAATCAACGCTGTGGTCAGCGTGCTGCTGGCACTGGTGGGGCTTTATCTGCTCAGTTTTACCGACATGGGCAGCATTAACATCGGCGACATTCTGCTCAGTGGGTGCGCCCTGGCCTTTGCCGTCCAGATTCTGCTGATTGACCGGTTTGCGCCGGATTTGGACGGGCTGCGGCTCAACTGCGTGCAGTCGCTGGTGGTTTCCCTTCTTTCTGTTCCGTGTATCTTCCTGAACCGGGAAACTGTGGGACTACAGACCATCCTTGACTGCTGGCTGCCGCTGTGCTTTGCCGGTATCTTCTCCATGGGCGTAGCCTACAGTATGCAGATTATTGGTCAGAAGCGGCTGGAACCCACTGCCGCCTCGCTGATTATGAGCCTGGAATCGGTGTTTGCCGCTTTGGGCGGCTGGCTGATTCTGCACAATACCATGACCCCCTCTGAGCTTACCGGCTGCACCCTGGTTTTTGCCGGTGTGATTGTCTCCCAAGTGCCGGTTCACAAGCTGTTTGCCCGCAAGTAACTATTTCGCTCCGCCAAAAAAGGTGGAGCGATTTTTATTGGAAAATCAGCAAAGGGAGAACCCTTCCCGCCGGTACGCCATAGAATGGCAAAGCATTACCGGAAAGGAAGTATTCCATGCTGCTGTGTCTTTTTACTGCCCTAAGCGTGGGTGGTGCAACCATTCTGGGCACCATCCTGGGCTTTCCCTGCCGGAAGCTCTCTCACCGATTCAGTGACATTGTCCTGGCCTTTGCCGCGGGCGTTATGCTCTCCGCTGCCATTCTGGGGCTGATTCTGCCTGCCATCTCCTATGAGGAACACGGCGGGCTGATTGTCACCATTTGCGGTATTTTTGCCGGTGCCGGGTGCATCAGTCTGGTGGACCGACTGGTTCCCCACATCCACAAGCTCATTGGCTGGGAGGAGGATTTAAGCGCCCACCACCTGCGATCTGACCGGCTGATTTTATTTATTGCCGCCATGGCAATCCATAATTTCCCGGAGGGGTTGGCTGCCGGGGTCAGCCTTGGCTCCGGGGATCTCAAGGCCGCCTTTTTGATTTGCAGCGGGATTGCCCTGCAAAACGTCCCGGAAGGACTGGTAACCGTTACCCCCATGCTGGCTGCGGGTATTTCTCCCAGAAAGACCTTTTTGTGCGGCGCTGCCACCGGCATTATTGAAATCATCGGCACATTCGTGGGCTATTATGCCGTAACCCTTTCCGCCCTGGTGCTGCCGTTCTTTCTCGCCTTTGCCGGAGGCACCATGCTGTTTGTCATCAGCGATGAAATGATTCCAGAGACCCACGACCACGGAAATGAGCGGGCGGCAACCTATTCCCTGCTGATTGGCTTCTGCCTGATGCTGATTACCGATGTGCTGCTGGTTTAGTTTAACCATACATTATAAATCCGCCCGGTGACGACTGTCATCGGGCGGTATAATTGTATACGAGACCGCATTTGACCGGGGGCACTCATCCCGGTCAAAGCCCACAGGCTGACCTGAACCAGCCAAAATACATCCTATTATTCTCCCAGGATTCCGTTTAGCAGGTTTGTTACATCCGTCAGAAATGCTTCCTCGCCAAAGGTATTCACCTTGAAGAATACCGCCTGGCTGCCGCCGGCTGTAATCATCGAAAGACGAATGGGGCTGTCCCCCTGCTGGAACATGGTCAAAGTCAGGCTCAACCGATTGCCGCCCACCATGCTGTATCGCTCAAACACCCGGACACTGCACCGGGCATCTCCGTCCTCAAAATCACTGCCTGCCTCCAGATTTGCTGAAAGGCTGTTGCTTAGAATCTTTTCCTCCAACTGTTGCATCAGGCAGTCCAGCTGCCAGTGGTCAACGGTTCTTTCCAACTTTGCCATCGTCCATGCACTCCTTCCGTGTTCTGTCTGAGAATAGCGCTCCGCAGTAATGCCATTGCATCCTGCCAGCTGTTTGCAGTATATCACACAGACATGAACAATTCTACTATTTTTTCTCCGGCGGCTCAAAATTTCCCGCGATTGCAGCTGCCCTTGAAAGTCGGTCTGTGTCGGTTGCAATTTTCGCTTCCCTGTGGTATGATGGAGAAAAACACTGAGAGGGACACGCACATGAAAACAGTTTTATTTGACCTGGACGGCACTTTAACCGATTCCGGGGAAGGCATCATCAACTGCGCCCAAATGACCCTGGAACGGTTTGGGCTTCCCGTCCCCTCCCGGGAAGAAATGCGGGTGTTTGTGGGGCCGCCGCTGGCAGATTCCTTTATCCGGCACGGCGTTCCCGCCGACCGGGCGGCAGAAGCCGTTGAAATCTTCCGCAGCCGGTATGTCCCCATTGGGAAGTATGAAAACCACCCCTATCCCGGCATCCGGGAGCTGCTGGAAGCGCTGAAAGCCCAGGGGCATCGGCTGTATGTTGCCACCTCCAAGCCGGAGGTGACTGCCATTGAGGTACTGGAATACTTTGACCTTGCAAAATACTTTGACGGCATCTGCGGCGCATCCCTTGACCAATCCCGCACCAGCAAAAGTGACGTGATTGCCTTCCTGCTGGAAAATGAAGGAACAGCGGGCAACGCCGTGATGGTGGGCGACACCGCCTTTGATGTCACCGGTGCAGCCGCCCACGGGATTCCCACCATCGGCGTTGCCTGGGGCTACGGGACGGTGGAGGACATGGCAAACGCTGGCGCAGCCGCCATTGCGGACACGCCGGATATGCTGCTGACACTTCTCAACCAATAATGAAAACACACATCCACCGATTCCGAAAGAGGGTTGGTGGATGTGTGTTTATACTATTTTTCGACGATTGGGCGCTTTGCCGCAGCCAGCACAGCGCCGCAGCAAAGTCCCGGAATGATGGGTGTTCCAGCAGAAAACCGGTATCATAATTCGTTTCGCTTGATTTGCTTGAGCAAGCCCAATAGCTTATTGATATCCACCGGCTTTGCCACATGGCCGTTCATCCCACATTCCATGCATTTTTGAACATCCTCAGCGAAGGCATCCGCTGTCATGGCAATGATGGGAATCCGGCGCAGCGCAGAATTGGGAAGGGCGCGGATTGCCTTTGTTGCCTCCAGGCCATCCATCACCGGCATATGAACATCCATCAGGATACCATCAAACGTGCCCGCAGGTGCGGTTGAAAACAGCTTGACACACTCCTGGCCGTTGGAAACACGCTGGCACTGGATGCCGTATTCCTCCAGAATTGCACTGAGTATCTCCCAGTTCAGGTCATTGTCCTCTGCTGCCAGCAGCTTCATTCCGCGAAGCTGCTGGGGGGAATCATCACGGAGGGGGCTGTTTACGCTGTCTTCTTCCACAATCAGGACATCCAGCGACACCAGGAAGGTTGTTCCCGCTCCGGGGGCGCTCTTGCACTGGATGGAGCCGCCCAAGGCATCCACCACCTGCTTGACGATGGACAGTCCCAGCCCCGTGCCCTGGGTGCGGTTGACCTGGGTATCCACTGCCCGGGAGAAGGAATCGTACATCACCTGCTGATACTCCGGGGTCATGCCGATGCCGTTATCCTGAATCCGGCACATCAGCCGTGTTTTCTCCGGCTGCTGGGGAACAGGCTCCTGGTGAAGTTCCATGGAAATTTTTCCGCCCGCATTGGTATACTTAATGGCATTGGACAGGAGATTGGAATAAACCTGGTTCAAGCGCATCTGATCGGTGCGGATAAAGCGATGGGGGAGTCTCCCCATCTCCAACGAAAACAGGATGTCCTTTTCCTGCATGGCAGGCATCAGCACTTCAACCATACTGCCGACCATTTCCTCCAAGGAGAAATCAGTAGGATTGAACACCAGCTTTCCGCTTTCAATTTTGGAAATATCCAGCACGTCGTTGATAAGGGTCAGCAGCTGCCGCTCGGCCTTCATGGACTTTTCGAGACACTGGGCTGCATACTGGGGGTCATTTACATTGTGCAGCGCAATGGAGGTCATTCCCTGCACAATGTTCATGGGGGTTCGGATATCGTGGGACATGGCAGAGAGGAACTGGGTTTTTGCAAGGCTTGCCTGCTCCGCCTGCTCTGCTGCCTTTTTCAGCCGCCGGTTGATGGCGAAAAGATACAGGCCGTCAACAGCCATCAGCAGCAGCAGTGTTCCGCTGATAAGCAGCACAATCGTCCAGTAAAAAGATGTTTTCAAATCATCCTCTGCCACAACACCCAAAATCCGAAGATCGGAGTTGTCGCTGAAGGAAGAATAGTACCACAGGCAGTCTTCCCCCCGGAAGTTTTTATAGCGGAGAATATCGGAATCGTTCTGCTTGATTTCTTCCAGCAGGGTGTACATTTTGTTGTAATCATCCTGGAAATTATAGGCGCGGATATAGTCCACAAAGGTACGGGATTTCATAGAGGTGGACTGAATCACATAGTCGCCGTTATGGTTGATTACGCCGACCTCCGCCGACGGATACTCCACGGGGAACACCCAGGAGCTTCTCAGCACTGCCACCGGGATGACCCGCAGCAGCAAAAAGTCCGTTGCCCCTGCATCCGTTTGAATGGTCACGCGGGTGCCCACACTGACGGCATTGGACATCGATTCCTCCGTGCGATACATACCGACCACATTAAAGCCCTCGTCCGTGCCATCAAAGAAACTCTGCATGGTGCGAATCAGGCCTTTTTCATAATCCGTGCTGGCTCTGGAAAATCTGGCGTAGGTATCAATTTCCTCCTGTCCTGGCGCATAGAAGGAGGAATAGGCGCGGAACGTTTCCATATCCACAATATGGACATACCGCGTAGGGTCTGTATTGATGGAACGGAGGAACTGCAAGGCCCCCTCTAAGGTCATTCCCTGCTCCGAAATATAAGAAGCCCAGTTGCGCACATATCCCCGCTCACCGTCCAAATACGTCTGGGACAGTTTTTTCATTGACTCGATGGTAGAGACAAATTCCGATATTTTCGCATCCTGCCGCTCTGTGCGGACACGAACCGAGAAGGCCGCAGAGGAAACCACCGCTATAATCATCATAATGATATTAAAAAGCACCAAGGCAACGCCAAGGGCACTTCTTTTCTTTCCACTTTGATGCAACCGATTCTCTCCTCCCCCGGCATCCTTCGAGCAATGCACAGCAAACCGGTTGCACCGCATATCCCCCAGGACATACGCCCGCAATCGGCCACCCATGCAGGACACCGAAAATTCACAGCACCGCTTCCACGCAACGCCGGAAGCAGCGCCTGTCACATTGCGAAAGCAGCATGACACAAGCGTTCCTAGTCTACAACTTTTTTTCATTCAAGTCAAGCATTTTACTGCACACACTCAGGACGATTGCACGAGTAAACAAATTGTAAATGATGTTGTAAGTGTTACCGTCTTAGTGACCCGCTGGCACGAAGTGCCCTTGGCTTCCCCCGGGGGGAAGCTGCTGAGCGTAGCGAAGCTGATGAGGGGTGGCGATGGCTAAAAGTTTCAGATTTTCCAATTAAATGGTGGAAACCGAAACATATACCATTCATCTAACTGCATTCATTTACCAACCTGTCGCCGCCCCTCATCAGTCTTTTTTATCAACCGG
>URPI01000074.1 GCA_900549705.1 uncultured Eubacteriales bacterium | reverse complement strand
CAGCTTCCCCCCGGGGGAAGCCAAGAGCGGTAACCATAAGCTTTTACCATTCAACAGGCGGCTCAATCCCGTAACGTTCGGGCGGATTCTATCCGCCCCTACAGAGGGTATCATATTAACATACACAGAAAGGAGCAGGGTGCTTGAAGACAAACACGCAACACCTGCTGCGCAGTTTTCTGCTGGCGCTGCTGGCGGTGGTTGCGGCGCTATTAAGCATGGTCGCCGCTACCTTCGCCTGGTACATCTATAATACCTCCGCCCGCACCACCCGGGTGGAAATGGCGGCGGGCAGCAGCGTCACGCTGCAAATTGCCAACAGTGCGGACGGCCCCTGGGGTTCCTCCACGGTGATGGAGGAATTCACCGGGAAGCTGGTTCCCGTCTCCACCGACAGCATCCTGGGCGGCTTTCAGCGGGTAACCGGATTTGAAACCGCCGCCTCCGGCGGTGCATCCCGGCTGATTGCCAACGCATTTGGGTCCGGTGTGCCCTCGGTGCATTATTATAAAACCTCCCTGTTTCTGCGCTCCCGCTCCAAGGATTTGAACATTTACCTTGCAAATATCGGCTTTGAGGACGACAGCACGGAAAACCCCATCTCCACCGCCATGCGGCTGGGGCTGGTGGTGCAGGGGAAGGAATACATCTTTGAAATCAACCAGGCGCACAACCCGGGGGCGGACGACAACGCCGCCAAAGAGCCGGAGGGCGGGTATGTGCTGCTGCACGACCGGGAGGACGGCAGCACCGTCCCCTTCACGCCCCTGAATGCCGACAATTTCTGCATCTACGACAACACCACCGGCACGGTGACATTGAAGCCCGCCTCCACCCTGCTGTTCCGCGTCCCCGGAAGCGAGGGCGGCTACGGAGAGCCGGTACAGGTGGACGTATACCTGTGGCTGGAGGGCTGCGACGAGGACTGCACATTGAATCTGGCAACCCACACCATGCGCAACATTGCCCTGTCCTTCTCAGGACTGGCCGTTGCCGACGAGGAGGCGTAAGCCATGGATAAAAAACAGGCGCGTACCGCTCTGCTTTCCGCGGCGCTGGCTCTGCTTGCCGTGTGCGTTCTGCTGGCGGGGGCAACCTACGCCTGGTTCACCTTCGACACCTACACCAAGGTGGTTCCCATGGAGGCGCGCATTTCCGACGGCGATATGAACCTGCTGATTTCCGAATCGCGCAAGGGTCCCTTTGATGTGAGCTGCCCGCTGAACCCCGAAAATTACGCAAAGGTGCTCTACCCCGTGTCCACGGCGGATTTGGATGTTTTTCACCTTGACAAAAATCAAAACGGTGAAATTGTCACCGACTACCGGCTGGCCACCCAGAAGGATTTGAATCAATCCGTTATTTACGGCACGGTTTACCTGAAAAGTGAAGGCCGCAGCTGCGACATCTTCCTGAAAGCGCCGCCCCTGAACCTGGGCAGCGACCCCCAATGGCTGGCCGCCGGACGGCTGGGGCTGCAAATCACCGGCAGGGACGGAAAAAAGCTGAAATTCATTCTCCGGCTGGACGACCTGGGACAGACCGGCACCGCCCAGACGGCAGTCACCGTTGACAGCACCGGCAGCGTGGTGGTCAATGCCGCCGGGCAGCTGACCAACGACCCCTCGGAGCCAATCAGCAAATATCTTTATGGTGTTGGCACCCCCACCGCCCTGTACAGTATGCGGGCGGGCGAGATTGCCCGGGTGGACTACTGGCTGTATCTGGAGGGATGCGACACCGCCTGCATCATGCCGGTGCAGGAGCGGCAGCTGGCATTGCAGCTGGGGTTCATCGGCAGGAGAAATGATGCCGACAGCACCGACGAGACAATGCCCACGACACAAAATCGCTAACCGTAGGGGTCACCAATTTGGTGACCCGTCGGCGGCAGAGCCGCCGCATTCGGTTGCCGCACCACCCGTAGGGGTCGCCAACTTGGCGACCCGTTGGCGGCAGAGCCGCCGCATTTGATTGACGCACCCCTGTTGGGTGATATGGAGGGAAATCCATGGAACTTCCTCAGCGAAAAGAGCATCGGCTGGCAGGATATGACTACAGCAGCCCCGGTGGATATTTCATCACCATCTGCACCAAGGACAAGCGGAATCTATTTTGGGCATCCAATCAGCTGGTAAACGACTATCCCATTTTAACCCCTACCGGCAAAATTGTTCTCAGGTGCATTCAATCCATTCCAATACTCCACCCAGATATTCAGCTCAGCTTGTTCAGCATCATGCCCAATCACATTCATTTAATTCTGGAAATCCATGCACCCAAAGCTACCTCTATTCGCCACATCATCGGACAAATGAAGCGCAGCGCATCCATGCAAGCTGGTTTTCCCATCTGGCAAAGAAATTACTATGACCACATCATCCGCAACGATGTCGAATATCAAAATGTTTGGCGGTATGTTGAAAATAATCATTGGAAGTGGCGGGAGGATTGCTACCACTCCCCCGATGATGAATCATTGCCATTCCCCCACCCGTAGACCCGTCGGCGGCAGAGCCGCCGCATATGGTAAGCGTCCACCATTATACATGACCGCTCGGTTACGGGGGGCAGCGGGTCGGCAAGTTGCCGACCCCTACGGAACTCAGAAATCGAAACCGTCCCCCTCTGAACGTGCCGCTCAGTTGCGGGGGCGGCGGGTCGCCATGTTGGCGACCCCTACAGAGCATAGTGAAAACCGGGGGTGCGTACCATTCAACGAAGCGCTCTGTTGCGTGAGCTTCGGGTCGCCAAGTTGGCGACCCCTACAGAGTGTCCTCATAAATCATGCAATAATCAATCCGAAAGGAGGCAGCGGCATTGAAAAAAATTCTGCACTGGTTAAAAATGGTCTATTTTGCCATGATGTTTCTCTCTGCGGCACTGGCATTTGCGGCTGCCACCTACGCCTGGTTTACGGCAAACGAGCAGGTTGAAACCAGCCGCATTACCGCCGAAACCGGAAAGCAGGATCTGGAGCTGCAAATTTCCAGAAGCAATTTTAATCCCGCGCCCAATCAGGAGGTGGAGCTGAAAGCACCCGCAAACCTGCTCATGCCGGTATCCACCGCTGATCTCAATACCTTTGTTTATAACCCCGTCACCAACGGCGACATTGCCGACCGTTTTCTTCCCGCAGACGAAACCCTTTACTACCACGACACGGTTTATCTCCGTGCCAAAGGCACCGCGGTTTCCAAGGACATCCGGCTGGAGCTGTACCTGGACAACAAGGTGGACATCACCCAGAGCATCTCCGGCGAACTGCTCACCGCGGCGCGGCTGGGGCTGCGGCTGACGGACGAGACGGGCAGCAGCACCTTCCGCATTCTCACCCTCAGCGACGAAAACGAGGGCAGCGGCAACACCCGCCTGAACGGCGAGGACATTGCCCCCGGAAATGTCCTCACCCTATCCGGCGATACCCCCATTGCCGTGGCTGACCCGGCGATTCCCATTGCCAATGTCATGGCACAGGCTGCCCGCACCCCCATTGCAACGATGGAACAGGACAAGGTTTACCGGGTGGATATCTACTTCTATCTTGAGGGCTGTGACCCGGACTGCACCGATGAAAAGGTTGGCCTTGACCGGGCAGCACTCCAGCTGGGCTTTTACGGGAAGCCGGTTTGGAAGGAGGCATAAGACTTGAAGCAGAAAAGCTCAAAAAAGCTCCTATCCACCTCTCTGCTGCTGGTGCTCATCGCCTTGGTCAGCCTGACCGCGGCCACCACCGCCTGGATGACCATTGCAGACAGCACCCGGCTGAAAACCATGCGGCTGGATGTGACCAGCGGCGCAAACCTCCGATTTGACCTGGACTCCCACGAAACCTTTGAGGAATATGTCAAATCCCTCCGCCTTATTGATATTGCCGACCGCATTCTCCGCGACCAGGGCTATCATCCCAGAGAAAATCCCCTGAGCCCGGTGACCACCACGGACTGCATTCACTTCACCCTGGAAAACGGGGAACCGGCAGCAAAGGAATCCTATATGGAATTTGTGCTGCATTTCATGGCCACCGATGACATGGTGGTGCATCTGACCACCGCCGGTGAGGAGGGAACCCGGATTTTTTCCGACGAAGTATCGGACATTGCAAAGGCAATGCGCATCAGCTTCACCGCCGATGACAGCACCGCCGTGTATGACCCCGGCATGGAGCCAGGCTCAGAAGAAGGCCTGGGCGGCAAAATATTCGGCCTTGCCAGAGGCAACCGCATTGTTTATGACGCTTCCAACACGCTGTTCTTTTTGAAAGCGGGTGTTGACAAGCCGGTAACCGTCCGCATCTGGCTGGAGGGAACCGACGAAATATGCACCGATGCCCTGCGGGGTGTCCCCTATAACATTCAGCTCCGCTTCGTCGGCACGGACGAAAACGGAAATCTCCTGGAGGACTCCAGAACCACCACCCGGCGCAGTGCCGCCGCAACCCCCACAGAAGAGAGGAACGAAAACAAATGAACGCACTTAAAAAAGCAGCCAGTATCCTGATCAGCACCGTTTTGTGGGCAGTTATTTTGCTCGCCGCACTGTTCGCCTTCACCACTCTGGCCACCAAGGATTCCAGCCATGTGGCAAGCCTTGCCGGTTACACCCCCCTGAGCGTGGTGTCCGACTCCATGGCTCCCACGTTCAACGCCGGTGACCTGATCATCATCCGCAAATGCGACACCTCCACCCTGGAAAAAGGCGACATCATCACCTTCCATACCATCATCAACAACGAATTTGCCCTGAACACCCACCGCATTGACGAGATTCAGGAGCAGGGCGGTGTCCGCAGCTATGTGACCAAGGGCGACAACAATCTGATTGCCGATGTCCACATGATTACCGACGGCGACATCGTTGGCAAGTTCGTCACCCGGCTGCCAAAATTCGGCAAGGTAGTGGACTTCCTGTCCAGCAGCATGGGCTTCCTGCTGGTTATCGTGCTGCCCCTGCTGGTTTTCTTCATCTATCAGGTGTATCATCTTGTCACCGTCAGCATTGACCTGAAAAAAGCGCTGGCCGTGGAAGCAGTTCAGGAGAGCGGACAGGCCGAGGACATTCTTGCGCAGGCCGCCAAGGCCAAGGAAGAAGCAGAAAAAGCCAAGGCAGAGGCCGAGGCCGCACTGGCAGAAGCCAAGCGCATTCGGGAGGAAGCCGCCAAGACGCAGGACGGGGAAGTGACGGAAAAGCATGAGTGAATTTTTAAAATTTACATGGGAGGTTCTCTCGAAAATCGTCTATAACCTCGCCGCCCTGGCCGTTTCCCTGTGGGAGCTGCTGGTGGCCGGCTGGAAGGATTATTTCGGCATTTTCCTCAGCTACTTCCCCACCCTGGGACTGACCGGAAAAATTCTTTCCGTCCTGCTGATGGTGATTCTGGTGGCCATTGCTGCGCTGGCCGTGTTTCTGGTTGTGCGCACCATTGTCATCCGCATCCGCCTCAAGCACGACAAGGTGGACAACGCCGAGCTGTACCGGGAAATCGGGCGGCTGAACCGGCAGGTGCTTGACCTGATTGACGAAAAGAACAAGGTGCTGGCCTTGAAGGTCAACGCCATGGGCGGCACGGAGCACATTCCCTACATGGGTGCTTCGGCACTGACAGAGGACGTGATTCCCTCTGTTGGCAATGTCACCGGCATTCCCCGGAAGGACGGCACGGTGGCTAACGCCGAAATCGTGGTGCAGAATGCCTCTCTGAACAGCATCGATGGTGCCGAAAGTGCGGAAACCAACCGTTTCCCCAAGCTTACCCTGGTAGACCAGCGGTATGCAGACTTCGTGGAGCCGGTGTTTGACGACGAGGTGACCCTGGAGCAGCTGGTGGACAACTACCGCCGCTTTGCTTGCAGCCAGATGCACCTATACTACACCGAAGAAATCATCCGGCGGTTTGTGGCCGGTATGGCATCTTCCAAGCTGCTGATTCTGGAAGGTATTTCCGGTACCGGTAAAACCAGTTTGCCCTACTCCTTCAGCCGCTTCCTGGATAATCCCGCCACCATGATTTCCGTCCAGCCCTCCTACCGTGACCGCACGGAGCTTTTGGGCTATTTCAATGAGTTCTCCAAGCGATTCAACGAAACAGAGTTCCTCCGGGCGCTGTATGAGGCCGGGTATCGGGAAGAACCCAGCATCATTGTGCTGGACGAGATGAACCTGGCGCGCATCGAGTATTACTTTGCGGAAATGCTGTCCGTGCTGGAAATGCCCAGCCAGGACGAGTGGGTGCTGGATCTGGTTCCCACAGCCTGGCCAGGTGATCCCAAGCATCTTTTTGACGGAAAAATCCGCGTGCCCAACTCCATCTGGTTTGTGGGCACGGCAAACAACGACGATTCCACCTTTACCATCACCGATAAGGTATATGACCGCGCCATGCCCATCGAGCTGAACGAACGAGCCGATGCCTTTGAATGCGACCCCCAGAGTTCCTGCCGCATCACCAGCCAGCATCTGGAGCAGATGTTCGCCCAGGCAAAGCGGGACTACCCCATCTCCCGGGAGACAGAGGAGAAGCTGCAAAAGCTGGACAATTACCTGCAAACCCGCTTCAAGCTTGCCTTCGGCAACCGTATTATCAAGCAGATGCACGACTTTATCCCTGTGTATGTGGCCTGCGGCGGCACGGAGCTGGACGGCATGGACTATATCGTAGCCCGCAAGGTACTCAAGAAGCTGGAAAGCATGAACATCACCTTTGTGCGGGATGAAATCCGCAGCCTGATTGAATACATTGAAAAGGTATTCGGAAAGGCCAATATGCCTGACAGCAAGGCATACCTCACTCGTATTCAGAACATTTTCTAACGCTTTCTGTCACTGCATCCCCGGAGGCGGACAGGTCTCCGGGGGGTGTGACCCCAACCTCACAAACGCTGTAACCGATTTTTATCGCGTTATTTTCTATAAATTCTAAAAAATACCCAAGAGGGGGAATCGAATCATGGCCGACACCATCAATGACCTCTACTTAAAATATGTAAACAGCGTAGGCAGTACACTGGAAGACGACCGATATTTCCGGTATTTGTTTGAGATTGTCCAGGCAGGTGCCAATACCCTCCGCCAAAACCATCAGGTACTCCACAAGGTAGTGGATGAGCGCTGGCTCACCACCATTGAAGAAAGCCTGGATGCCCTCAACCGCATCACAGAGCACCCCCGGCGGTTTATCACCAGCACGGAGGAGCTTGTGCCCGTGGAGCTGGCGCGGAAAATCACCGCCGAAAGCGTGCGCCACCTGAGCCAGAACACCCAATATATCGCCAGCGACAAAGGCGGCGAGATTCATCCCACCAAGGTGCTCAACAGCACGGTGGAGGAAACCTATGACCTGTACGAAAACCGGTTTGTTTACCACCTGATTCAGCGGCTGGTCACCTTCATTGATAAGCGCACGGATGTTATCTTCTGGTCTACCGGCGATGAAACCAGCAATGTCTTGCAGGTACACAGCAAGGTGGACGATGCCTATGAGCAGATTGAATACAATCTGGAACTGAAAATCAAAAACCTGCAAAGCTTTGCCGAGAACGACAGCGACAATATGCAGGTCTTTATGCGCATCGACCGGGTGCGGCGCATGGTCACGGCACTGCGCAGAAGCGCATTCTGCGAGCTTATGTCCGGTTGCTCCAAGGTACGCAGTCCCATCCAGCGCACAAACCTGATTACAAAAGACCCGGACTACCGCACCTGCCTGAAGCTGTGGCAGTTTCTGGAAAATTATGACGAGATTGGCTACACCATTGAGGAGCGGGAAACGCCCCTGGAATTCGACGAAGAATACCAGCTGCAGCTGTTCACCAACCTTATCACCAACTACGCCGTGTTCAAAAGTCTTTTGGAGGCCGATGCCCGGAAGCTGGAGGATATCCCGCCTCAGAAGCGCAAGGTCATCAAACCCAAGTTCATCAAGCAGGTGCAGGAGGAAATCGTCACCGACTACAACATTCCCGATGTAGAAGTGAGAAAGGTGATTGTGGAAGAAGTGACTCAGGCGCAGCTGGATGCCGAGGCAAAGCTGGAGGAGGAAACCGCCCTGCGCCAGAAGGCCGAGGAGGCACAGCTGGATGCCGAAAAGGCATTGAAGGAATACCGCTGGCAGGCAGATTTCCAGCTGGGCGAAGCCGAGCGGCAGGCAGAAGACCGGCTGCAAAAGGTCAAGGCCGATGCCCAGGCCGCCCAGGAGGCAGCCGCCAAGCGGGAAAAGGAGCTGCTGGCGCAGATTGCCGCCATTCAGGCTCAGGCCGAAGCCGCCAGGCAGCAGATGGAGACAACCGCCGCCAAGCAGCAAGCCGCCTTCCGAGAAGCGCTGGAAGCACAGAAGCAAAACGCACAGGAACAGTTCAATCAGGCCGCCGCAGCAGCAGCCCAAAAGGAAGCCGCAATGAACCGCCAGATGGAACAATATAAAAAGGCCGCCCAGGAGCGGCTGGAAAAGGCGAAGTCCGAAGCTGCCAAGCGGGAGGCTGCCCTGACAAACACCGCCGAAACCGCCAAGCGCCGCGCCAAAGAGTCCGTCACCTATGCCAAGGACCAGCAGCGAGAGGCCGAAAATGCCATGAAGGCAGCCCAGAAGGAACGGGACGATGCCCTTGCCTCGCTGCGCACGGCGCAGGAGAAGGCCGCTCAGGAAACCGCCGCCCGTCAGGCGCTGGAAAAGAAACTGGAGGGCGGCGGCATCCAGCGGTTCTTTGGCAGAAAACGCAAGGAGGAACAGGAAACATCGTCCGCGAAGTAATTCTCTGGGCGTTGATACCCTGCCATAAAATAGATTCCTATGAAAAGCAAGTGGTTTTTTTCACTCATCAATATTGCAGCCATCTGCCTGATTGCCATGTCCATCTTTGTGCTACTGACGGTGGTACTCACTCCCGCCGGGCAGGTTCCCCAGGTGATGGGGTTCAGCGTCCTGCGGGTGCTGACCGGCAGCATGAAGCCGGAAATCCCCGCAGATTCCATGCTGCTGGTTCAAAAGGCGGATGCTGCCTCCCTGCAAGTGGGGGATGTGATATCCTTCTTCTCCCCCGACCCCTCCCTGAACGGTGCTCTGAACACTCACCGCATTGTGGGCATTGCAGAGGTGGACGGCTCCTTGCAGTTCACCACCAAGGGGGATGCCAATCTGATTGAGGACCAATACCCCGTGGATGAAAGCCGGGTGGTCGGCAAGGTTCTGTTTGTTTCCACCCAATTGGGGAAACTCCTCCGCCTGATTTCCAACCCCCTGGTGTTCGGGCTTGCCGTGCTGGTGCCCCTGGTGCTGATTCTTGTGGGCAACCTGGTGAGCGCCCTGAAATCCGCCGCCCGCCTGGCAAAAGAGGAGGAGGAAGCCGCCGTCCGTCAGGCATTGGAGGAATTGAAAGCAAAGCAGAATGCCACAGAAAAGTGAGGTACTTCGCCATGCCCAAAAAATCAAATTCCGAGCAGAACGCCCAAGCGTTTATTCAGGCTGCCCGCAGGCAGATTATCCACAGCGCTATTTTTGCCGTGGCCGCCCTGGGTGTGATTGTGTTTGCGTGCTACGCCTGGTTTGCAAGCAACCACAGCGTCAGCGGAACCATTGGCTCCATCCAGATGCTGGGCAGCCTTTATGAGCTGGCGGGTAATGGAAGCGACAAAACCGCTAACGGCTATGGCGTTTTCTATGATAACACCAAAACCGGTTTTGGTTTTAATGTGCTGCCCGCCGGTGACTTTTCGGCGGGTGAAGCATGGCCGAACCTGGAAGCAACCGGCACAAATCAGGCCATTCGCTGGCGGCTGAATGACAACAGCCAGATTGGCAATTTTGGAAGCAGCACCGGCATCAGACCCGGCTCCTCTGGAACGCTGCAATTTTATGTGATTCCCAATGCCACAGGAACATTGAGCCTGAACTTCCGGCTGGAATTGAAGCCCCTGAATGATGACGGGTCTGCCAATACCGCCGAGACGCTAAACAAACTGTTAAAGGGGCACCTGCTGTTTTACATTTTGAATGCCAAAGGGACTAAAATCTGGGTTTCCTGGGATGGCGACACATCCCGCCCCTTGCAATTTAACGTCCCAGCGGAAACCGACGTTGGAGTTCCCCAGCTTGTCACCCTGTACTGGCAATGGACCGCAGAGCTGAGCGCTTCCGCTTCACCCTGACCACCAACGGCATC
>URPI01000073.1 GCA_900549705.1 uncultured Eubacteriales bacterium | reverse complement strand
GGTTCCGAGATACCGATATTTCATCGTGACAGCTTCCCCCCGGGGGAAGCCAAGAGGCGCACCGCCGCAGGATATTCACAGATTATTACTCCGAATAGTCTACTACATTATTTGTTATATAACGAAGGAGCGTCACAATATGGAACACACAAACTCCCAATCTGCCAGCTACGCCGCTGCCGGCGTGGACATCACCGCCGGCTACCGCGCCGTTGAGCTGATGAAAAAGCACATCGCCCGCACCAAAAACGAGGGCTGCCTGGATGATGTGGGCGGCTTCGGCGGCTGCTTCGGTCTGCCTCTTGCCGGCATGGAGGAGCCGGTGCTGGTCTCCGGCACCGACGGCGTGGGCACCAAGCTGAGAATCGCTCAGCTGCTGGACAAACACGACACCATTGGCATCGACTGTGTTGCCATGTGCGTCAACGACGTTATCTGCTGCGGTGCCCGTCCCCTGTTCTTCCTGGACTACATTGCCTGCGGCAAGAACATCCCGGAAAAAATCGCCCAGATTGTTGCCGGTGTGGCAGAGGGCTGCGTGCAGTCCGGCTCCGCCCTCATCGGCGGCGAGACTGCCGAGCATCCCGGCATGATGGCCGAGGATGACTATGACCTGGCTGGCTTCTCCGTGGGCATTGTGGACAAAAAGAAAATCATCGACAATTCCCGCATGGTCCCCGGCGATGTGGTGATTGCCCTGGCTTCCACCGGTGTCCACTCCAACGGCTTCAGCCTGGTGCGGAAGGTCTTTGACGTGGAAAATAACCCCGCGCTGATGAAGCCCAACGATTTCCTGGGGGGCAAGTCCATTGCCGAAACCCTGCTGACCCCCACCAAGATTTATGTTAAGAGCATTCTGGCGCTGCTGGAACAGGTGGATGTGAAAGGCATCAGCCACATCACCGGCGGCGGCTTCTATGAGAACATCCCCCGCTCCATTCCCGATGGCCTGTGCGCCGAAATCGACCGCAGCGCCATTCGGATTCTGCCCATCTTCCAGCTGATTGCCGAAACCGGCAACATCCCCCAGCGGGATATGTTCAACACCTTCAATATGGGCGTGGGCATGAGCGTGGTTGTCCCCGCTCACCAGGCCGAGAAGGCACTGGAAATTCTCACCGCCCAGGGCGAGGATGCCTATGTGATTGGCACCATTACCCAGGGTGAAGAAAAGGTGATTTTGAAATGAGCGCCCGGATTGCCGTACTGGTTTCCGGCGGCGGAACCAATTTGCAGGCGCTGATTGATGCCCAGAAGGCAGGAACCCTCCACAGCGGCACCATTGCCCTGGTGGTTTCCAACGCTGCTGGTGCCTACGCCCTGGAACGGGCAAAGAACGCCGGAATCCCCGGCGTGACCCTGCTGAAAAAGCAGCTGGGCGGACAGGCAGGTTTTGAAAAAGCCTTGCAGCAAACATTGGAAGAACATGGGATTGACGTGATTGTGCTGGCGGGATTTATGACCATTCTCTCCGGCGACTTCACTGACAAATGGCCCCGGCGGATTCTCAACATCCACCCCGCCCTGATTCCCAGCTTTTGCGGGGAAGGCTTCTACGGACTGAAGGTACACGAGGCCGCCCTGCAATACGGTGTCAAGGTCACCGGTGCCACCGTGCATTTTGTCAATTCCATTCCTGATGGGGGCGAAATCATCGCCCAGAAGGCGGTGGAGGTGCTGCCCGGAGACACCCCCGAAATTTTGCAGCGCCGGGTCATGGAGCAGGCGGAATGGATTCTCCTGCCCCAAGCCACGGAAATGGTGTGTGCGGGATTGAATTAAAACCGCTACAATGCAACCCCCAATTTTGCAAACACCCAGTCGAATGGTATCAGCCACCGACAAGCACCCCTTGGCTTCCCCCGAGGGGAAGCTGGCATGACAAATAATCGGCACTTCGGAACCGATTATTTGTCATGACTGATGAGGGGTTGCGATAGCTGAAAATTTCCTCAGCAGTATGTTGAACGGCAAAAACTGAAACACGTACCTTTCACCTGCCTGCATTCCTAAACCAACCTGTCGCCGCCCCTCATCAGCCTCGCTTCGCTCAGCAGCTTTTTAATTTTGGAATGATTGCCACCGGCAATCATAATTTTGAAAAATTCGCTGCGCTCTGCAACACCCCCGGGGGAAGCCAAGGGCGGTAGTCGTTACTGATTCTGTTCAGCGAACAGCTCAATCCCGTTCGCTTCCGGCAACTGTCTGCCGACCGTCATTAAAAAGGAGAGAACACATGAACGTTTATGAATTAAAGTCCATGCCTGCCCGCCTGGAGGGCAACACCTACCCCGGCAGAGGCATTGTGGTGGGCAAAACCGCCGACGGCAAGCACGCCGCTTTCGCCTACTTCATCATGGGGCGCAGCGCCAACAGCCGCAACCGCATCTTCACCCAGCGGGAGGATGCCGTGTTCACCGAGCCTTTCGATGCCAGCAAGGTGGAAGATCCCAGCCTGATTATCTATGCTGCCATCCGAAAATATGAAAACAAGCTCATTGTCACCAACGGCGACCAGACCGACACCATCTGGAACGGACTGAAAACCGGGCTCTCCTTTGCCGATGCCCTGGCGCAGCGCTGCTTTGAGCCGGATCCCCCCAACTTCACCCCCAGAATCAGCGCCATGGCTTCCTTCCAGGAGGGTGACTTCACCTACCAGATGAGCATCCTCAAGTCCGGCGACGAAGAAGGCAGCTTCTGCAACCGCTACACCTACAGCTACGGCAGCGCCAAGGCCGGTGTGGGTCACTTCCTTCACACCTATGTGTGCGACGGCAACCCCATCCCCACCTTCCAGGGAGAGCCGGAGCGGGTGTCCATCCCCAATGACATTGACGGCTGGACTGCCGACATCTGGAACGCCCTGGATGAAAACAACAAGATTTCTCTTTACGTCCGCTTCGTGAACCTGGAAACCGGGTGCGAAGAAAACCGCATGATTAACCGGAATAAGTGATACGAACATGGTGCGAAGCACCCTTGGCGCCCCCTTTGGGGGAGCTGCTGAGCGAACGCGAAGCTGAGGGGGTGCACTGCGAAAAAACGCAGCATCTCATAATTACGCACGACACCCCCTCAGTCAGCCCTTTCGGGCTGCCAGCTCCCCCATAGGTGGAGCCGGGAGCGCTTTGCGCCGCATTCATTTACTAACCTTCCTATCTAGGAACAGTACGAGGTGTTTTTAATGAAAGAATTTGCTCTGAAATACGGCTGCAACCCCAACCAGAAGCCCGCCTCCATCTATATGGCGGACGGCAGCGACCTGCCCATTACCATCCTGAACGGCCGCCCCGGCTACATCAATTTCCTGGACGCTCTGAACTCCTGGCAGCTGGTCAAGGAGCTGAAAGCCGCCACTGGGCTGTGCGCCGTCACCTCCTTCAAGCACGTCTCTCCCACCTCCGCCGCCGTGGGCAAGCCCCTCTCTGCCCAGCTGAAAAAAGCCTGCTTCGTGGACGATGTGCCGGAGCTGGACGATAGCCCCCTGGCCTGTGCCTATGCCCGTGCCCGTGGCACCGACCGGATGTGCTCCTTCGGTGACTGGGTGGCACTGTCCGACGAATGTGACGTGACCACCGCCAAGCTCATTGCCCGGGAGGTTTCCGACGGCGTGATTGCCCCCGGCTACACCCCGGAGGCACTGGAAATCCTGAAAGCCAAGCGCAAGGGCAGCTATAACGTGGTTGCCATCGACCCGGGCTATGTTCCTGCCGAGCAGGAAACCAAGATGGTATACGGTGTTACCTTCCAGCAGGGACGCAACAATTTTAAGATTGACGAGAGCCTGCTCCATAACATCGTTACCGAGAAAAAGGAGCTGCCCGAAAGCGCCAAAATCGACCTGATTGTGTCTCTGATTACCCTGAAATACACCCAGTCCAACTCCGTCTGCTTTGCCTATGACGGGCAGGCCATCGGCGTGGGTGCCGGTCAGCAGTCCCGCATTCACTGCACCCGTCTGGCTGGCTCCAAGGCCGACACCTGGTTCCTGCGGCAGCATCCCAAGACCCTGGCGCTGCCCTTCCGGGAAGACCTGGGCCGCCCCAACCGGGACAATGTGATTGACGGCTACATCAACGGCAACGAGGAAGACGTGTGCGCCGAGGGCATCTGGCAGAACTATTTCACCACCCAGCCCCAGCGCCTGACCGAAAGCGAAAAGCGGGAATATCTGGATCAGATTACCGGCGTTTCCCTGGGCTCCGATGCTTTCTTCCCCTTTGCCGATAACATCAAGCGTGCCTGTGCCTCCGGCGTTTCCTACATTGCCCAGCCCGGCGGCTCCATCCGGGATGACCTGGTCATCGAGGAATGCAACAAGCGGGGCGTTGTCATGGCGTTCACCGGTATGCGCCTGTTCCACCACTAATCGCTCTGACAAAACTATATTCCCTTATATTTGGATGTCTACATTCCGAAACGGAGGATTCTATGAAAATCATGGTTGTCGGTGGCGGCGGGCGAGAGCACGCCATCATCAAGAAACTGAAAGAAAATAAAACGATTACCGAAATTTACGCTCTGCCCGGCAACGGCGGCATTGCCGCAGATGCCACCTGCGTCAGCATCGGCGCAACGGACATCCCGGCGCTGGTGTCCTTTGCCACGGAAAACCGCATTGACTATGCCGTGGTTGCGCCGGACGACCCGCTGGTGCTGGGTGCGGTGGATGCCCTGAATGAAGCCGGTATCCCCTGCTTCGGCCCCAGAGCCAACGCCGCCATCATCGAGGGCAGCAAGGTCTTCTCCAAAAACCTCATGAAGAAATATGGCATTCCCACCGCCGAATATGAGGTGTTCGACAACATGGAGGCAGCGCTGCACTACCTGGAATCCGCTCCCATCCCCACCGTCATCAAGGCGGACGGTCTGGCACTGGGCAAAGGCGTGATTATCGCCCAGACCCGGCAGGAAGCCATGGATGCCGTCAAGTCCATGATGGAGGACAAGGTGTTCGGCAAAAGCGGCGACCACATTGTGATTGAGGAATTTCTCACCGGCCCCGAGGTGTCCGTTCTGGCGTTCACCGACGGCAAGGTGGTCAAGCCCATGGTCTCCAGCATGGATCATAAGCGCGCCGGAGACGGCGATACCGGTCTGAACACCGGCGGCATGGGCACCATTGCCCCCAACCCCTACTATACCCCTGCCATCGCCCAGCGGTGCATGGAGGAAATCTTCCTGCCCACCATCGCCGCCATGAACGCCGAGGGGCGCACCTTCACCGGATGCCTGTATTTCGGCTTGATGCTCACCCCCAACGGTCCCAAGGTGATTGAATACAACTGCCGCTTCGGTGACCCGGAGACCCAGGTGGTGCTGCCCCTGCTGGAAAGCGATTTGCTCACCATCATGCAAGCCACCACCAACGGAACTCTATCTGAAACCGAAGTGAAATTTGCCGATAAATATGCTTGCTGCGTGATTCTCGCCTCCAAGGGCTACCCGGTTCACTACGAAAAGGGCTTCCCCATCACCATGACCCCGGAGGCCGTCGCCCACACCTATGTAGCAGGTGCAAAGCTGCAAGACGGGAAGTTGGTCACTTCCGGCGGACGGGTCACCGGCACCACCGCCGTGGCAGACAGCCTGGAAGAAGCCATCCGGGAAGCCTACCGGCTCAGCGATGGGGTGCAGTTTGAAAACGCCTATCGCCGCTGCGACATTGGGCAGCGTGCCCTGCAAGCATCCAACTGATTGGGAGGAAAAACGAAAATGGTATACCGCGTATTTGTGGAAAAGAAGCCCGGCCTCGCCCCCGAGGCAGCAGGACTGCTCAGCGACTGCCGCTCCTTCCTGGGCATTAAGAAGCTGGAAAATGTTCGCATTCTCAACCGTTACGATGTGGAAAACATCGACGAAGCCCTGTTTGACTATGCCCGCACCACCGTATTCTCCGAACCGCAGCTGGATCTTGTCTCCGCTTCGGCTGACCTGAGCGATGCCAGCGTGGTGTTTGCCGTGGAGCCGCTGCCCGGTCAGTTTGACCAGCGTGCCGACTCCGCCGCCCAGTGCATTCAGCTGCAAAGCCAGGGCGAGCGCCCCACCGTCCGCAGCGCCAAAGTGTATGCCCTGTATGGCAAGCTGACCAAAAAGGACGTGGAGGCAATCAAGCACTACGTCATCAATGCCGTGGAAGCACGGGAAGCTTCTCTGGAAAAGCCGGAAACCCTGAAGGTGGAATACGCCGCCCCCGAAACCGTGGAGACGGTGAAGGGCTTCATCAAGATGAAGGATGCCGCCCTGCAAAAGCTGCTGGACAAGCTGGGGCTTGCCATGGATTTGGACGACCTTAAGTTCCTGCAAACCTATTTCCGGGACCAGGAGCACCGGGACCCCACCATCACCGAGGTGCGGGTGGTGGATACCTATTGGTCCGACCACTGCCGCCACACCACCTTCTCCACCCACATTGACGAAGCCCACATTCAGGACGAGGCGGTAAAGGCCGCCTACCAGCGCTATCTGGACGCCCGGGTGGAGGTTTACGGTGCCGAGAAGGCAGCCGCCCGCCCCCAGACCCTGATGGATATTGCCACCATCGGCACCAAGACCCTGAAAAAGCGGGGGCTGCTGCCGGAGCTGGACGAGAGTGAGGAAATTAACGCCTGCTCCATCCATGTGCCTACCACCATCGACGGCAACCAGGAGGACTGGCTGCTGATGTTCAAGAACGAAACCCACAACCATCCCACCGAGATTGAGCCCTTCGGCGGTGCTGCCACCTGCATCGGCGGCTGCATCCGTGACCCCCTGTCGGGGCGTGCTTATGTGCATCAGGCCATGCGTGTCACCGGCGGCGGCGATCCCCGGGTCAGCCTGAAGGACACCGTCAAGGGCAAGCTCCCCCAGCGGAAGCTGGCAACCACCGCTGCTGCCGGATACTCCTCCTATGGCAACCAGATTGGCCTTGCCACCGGTCACGTGGCTGAACTGTACCATGAGGGCTATATTGCCAAGCGGCTGGAATGCGGCGCTGTGGTTGCCGCTGCCCCTGCCTCCAACGTGCGCCGGGAAGTCCCCGCCCCCGGAGATGTGGTGATTCTGCTGGGCGGACGCACCGGTCGTGACGGCATCGGCGGCGCCACTGGCTCCTCCAAGAGCCACAACATGAAATCTCTGCAAACCATGGCCTCCGAGGTGCAGAAGGGCAATGCCCCCGAGGAGCGGAAGATTCAGCGCCTGTTCCGCAACGGCGAGGTCACCCGGCTGATCAAACGCTGCAACGACTTTGGCGCTGGCGGCGTGTCCGTTGCCATTGGCGAGCTGGCTGCCGGTCTGCGGATTGACCTGGATGCCGTGCGGAAGAAATACGAGGGTCTGGACGGCACCGAGCTGGCCATTTCCGAATCCCAGGAGCGCATGGCAGTGGTGGTAGACCCTGCCGATGCCGACGCATTTATTGCAGCTGCCCAGGCAGAAAACCTGGAAGCCTACCAGGTGGCTGTGGTCACCGAGGAAGAGCGGATGGTCATGCAGTGGAAGGGCAATGAGATTGCCAACCTGAGCCGTGCCTTTCTGGATACCAACGGCGCTGTGAAGCACACCAGCGTGGAGGTTGCCGCCAAGCAGCGGCAGCAGCTGGATGAGCCCCTGTTCTCCTCCCTGCGCCAGATGGCTTCCAGCCTGAAAACCGCCAGCCGCCGTGGTCTGACCGAGCGCTTTGACGGCTCCATCGGTGCCGGTTCTGTGCTGATGCCCTTCGGCGGCAGAACCCAGACCACCCCCGCTCAGGCCATGGCAGCCCTGTTCCCGGTGCTGCCCGGTCAGCACACCACCCAGGCCAGCGTCATGACCTGGGGCTGCGACCCCGACCGGCTGAGCATCGACCCCTATGTGGGCGCCCATGATGCCGTGTATAATTCCATGGCAAAGCTGGTGGCTGCGGGTGCAGATTACCACGATGCCTATTTGACGCTGCAAGAGTTCTTCGAGAAGCTGAGAAATGAGCCTCAGCGCTGGGGCAAGCCCTTTGCCGCCCTGCTGGGCGCTCTGGATGCCCAGCTGGAGCTGGGGGCAGCTGCCATTGGCGGCAAGGACTCCATGAGTGGCTCCTTCCTGGACCGGGATGTGCCCCCCACGGTGATTTCCTTTGCCATTGCGCCGGTGGACGCTTCCAAGGTGCTCTCCCCCGAATTTAAGGCAGCCAACCACCCCGTCTACCTGATTGCTCCCACCGACGGCACCCAGGATGCCATCAAGGCCAGCTGGGATACCTTCCTGCGCCTCCATGCCGATGGCAAGGTCTGCGCCGCCTGGGCTGTGGAAAACGGTGCTGCGGAAGCTGTGATGAAAATGAGCTTCGGCAATGAGATTGGCTTCACCGGCGAAAACTTCTCCGACTGGTACACCCAGGGTGCTGGCTGTCTGATTGCCGAACTGACCGGCGACGTGTACCTGCCCGGCGTTGTGAAGATTGGCTACACCACCCAGGCACCGGTCATCCGGCTGGGTGAGGACGAGGCTTCCATCGAGGAGCTGCGGAGCCTGAACGAAAGCACTCTGGCGGACGTTTATCCCACCAAGGTCACCGAAGCAGGGGAAGAAATTCTCCCCTTCCGCTTTGAGGCAAGCGCCTACCCCGCCCCTGCCATCAAGACTGCCCGCCCCAAGGTGCTGATTCCTGTGTTCCCCGGCACCAACTGCGAATATGACTCCGCCCGTGCCATGATGGATGCCGGTGCTGAGGCTGAGATTGCAGTGATTCGCAACCTGACCTCCGCCGATGTGCAGCGCAGCGCCGAAGAATTTGCCAAGAAGGCAGCCTCCGCCCAGATGATTTTCCTGCCCGGCGGCTTCTCCGGCGGCGACGAGCCGGACGGTTCTGCCAAATTCATCACCGCCTTCTTCCGCAATCCCGCCATCCGGGAACAGGTGACGGCACTGCTGGAAAACCGGGACGGTCTGATGCTGGGCATCTGCAACGGCTTCCAGGCGCTGATTAAGCTGGGTCTGGTGCCCTACGGCAAGATTATCGACACCGACAGCACCTGCCCCACCCTGACCTACAACATCATCGGTCGTCACCAGTCCAAGATGGTGCGCACCCGCATCTGCTCCAACAAGTCCCCCTGGCTGTCCGATGCCGCCGTTGGCAGCATCTGCACCGTGCCCATCTCCCACGGCGAGGGTCGGTTCTACGCCAGCGACGAGCTGGTGCAGCAGCTGGCAGCCAACGGGCAGATTGCCACCCAGTATGTTGACCTGGCAGGCAACCCCACCATGGACACCGAATTCAACCCCAACGGCTCTGTGTTCGCCATCGAGGGCATCACCTCCCCCGACGGTCGTGTGCTGGGCAAGATGGGTCACAGCGAGCGGATTGGCAAGAGCCTGTATCGCAATGTCCCCGGGGAATATGACATTCATCTGTTCCAGAATGCTGTAAAGTATTTTAAGTAAGCCATAAAAAAAATCGGGAGGTACATCCAGTTTGGATGTACCTCCTTTTTTAATGGCGTTATGAGAATTTCCCCGGTGCGAAGCGCCGGGACGCTCAAATTTTCATGAGCTTCTCCAGCTTGCGGTTTTTGATTGCATAAAACAGGACGGTGCCCACCACCAGCAGCGCAATCACTTCTCCCAGTGCCACAAACAGGGCGTTATACCAGAAGCTTGCCTCGCCGATGTAATAGGTCAGCTCCCAGCCCACCAGCAGGCCGTTGGTCAGAGCGGGCAGCAGCATTCCGAGAACGGGATACCCCTTGACGGTAATGTTCCGGGTCATCCGCATTCCCCACACCGCCAGCAGGGTTGCCAGCGTGCCCACCAGCCAATCCAGGGGCAGCGTTCCGGCGTAGGTCAGATTGAACAGAAGGCAGCCGATGGTCATGCCCGGCACGGCGGCGGGGGTGAAGAATGCCAGCACCAGCATGGCCTCGCTGATGCGCACCTGGATTGCCATGCTGGTGGATTCCGGCCACAGCAGATACTGGGCATAGGTCAGCACGGTATTCAGTGCCGCAATCACCGCCGCCTGGGTGATGATGCGGGTGGTTCTGGATGTGTTTTTCATATTCTGCTCCTTTGCAATAAAAAAAGTGGTCACAGCAGACGTGACCACAGAAAAAACAAATGGGCGCAAAAATGCGCCCATCTGATACAATCTAAAATCCTAGTTTTGTTTACCGACAGGATGGTCACGAACTGTCCTATGAAGTTACGAAGCGAGTATACTCCATCTTGGAGAATTTGTCAAGCACCCATTATGCCCCGCACAAACCAAAATCTTGTGTGTTCCGCCGTTCCCCGGTGCGAAGCACCCTTGCCTCCCATCGTAGGGGAGGCTCTTAGTCTCCCGCTGCGGCGCAGCCGCCTTGGCTCCCCTGAAAGGGTGTTGCAGAGCGCAGCGAATTTT
>URPI01000072.1 GCA_900549705.1 uncultured Eubacteriales bacterium | reverse complement strand
TGGGCTGCGGCAGCATTCACCAAAAGTTCGCAAACAATCTATCTGCCATTCGGCTGCTGAAATCTCTGGAGGCAGAAGGGCGAAATGCGACCCCGGAGGAGCAGGAGATTCTATCCCGCTATGTGGGCTGGGGTGGAATGCCCCAAGCCTTTGATCCCGAAAACACCTCTTGGAACAGTGAATATGCCCAGCTGAAAGAATTGCTGGAGGATGAGGAATACAAGGCGGCGCGGGAATCTGTGCTTAACGCTCATTACACCAGTCCCACCGTAATTCGCGGTATCTATGAGGCCATTAGGCGCATGGGGTTCACCTCCGGCAATATTCTGGAGCCTGCTTGCGGGGTGGGCAATTTCTTCGGAATGCTGCCGGATACCATGCAGAACAGCAAGCTCTATGGTGTGGAGCTGGACAGCATCTCAGGGCGGATTGCAAAACAGCTCTATCCCAATGCGGACATTACCGTGGCGGGCTTTGAAACTACAGACCGGAGGAATTTCTATGATCTTGCCATTGGAAACGTGCCCTTCGGCAACTATCTGGTGGACGATAAAAGCTACAATTCTCTGGGCTTCCGCATCCACAATTATTTCTTTGCCAAGGCACTGGATCAGGTGCGTCCCGGCGGCGTGGTGGCCTTTGTTACCAGCCGATACACCATGGACAGCAAGAGCACCGAGGTGCGGAAGTACCTGGCCCAGCGGGCGGAGTTGCTGGGGGCCATTCGTCTGCCGAACAATGCATTCCTTGCCAACGCCGGAACCAGTGTAGTATCGGACATTCTGTTCCTGCAAAAGAGACAGCGCATGGTTGCTATGGAACCGGAGTGGGTGCATTTGGACAAGACTGAGGATGGTATCACGCTGAACCGCTATTTTGTGCAGCACCCGGAGATGGTGCTGGGAGAACTTTCAACAGAGAGTACCCAGTATGGACGGGAGGAATGCACGGTTCGGCCCATTCCCGGTGCCGTGCTGTCCCAGCAGCTCCATGAGGCTGTGCAGCATATCTGCGGAACCTATGTGGAGGTAGCTATGGATGAAGCACAGGACGAGCAGGAGGATTCCATTCCCGCTGATCCCAATGTGAAGAATTATAGCTTCACCGTTGTAGACGGAACGGTCTACTACCGTGAGAACAGCAGAATGCACCCGGCGCAGCTCAGTGAAACCGCAGCACAGCGAGTGCGGGGCCTGATTGGACTCCGGGATTGTGTCCGCAGCCTGATTACGCTAGAGACGGAAGATCGTCCAGAACCGGAAATTGAGGCAAAACAGGCGGAGCTGAACCAACTCTATGATGCCTTTCAGCAGGACTTTGGGCTGATTAACAGCCAGCAGAATCGGCGGGCGTTTTCCGATGATGACAGCTATTATCTGCTGTGTTCTCTGGAGATTCTGGACGAGGAGGGGCAGCTGGAGCGCAAGGCAGATTTTTTCACCAAGCGCACCATTCGCCCAAAGGAGTCCGTGACCCATGTGGAAACGGCACAGGAGGCGCTGACCATATGCCTTAACGATCTTGCCGCCGTAGATATGGACTATCTCTCCCAGCTTACCGGCAAGGATGCGGAGACATTGGAACAGGAGCTATCCGGGCAAATTTACCGGCTCCCAGACGGCAATCTGGAGGCTCCAACGTTTGTTTTGGCGGAAGAATACCTCTCCGGCAACGTCCGGGAGAAGCTGCGGGAAGCCAAAGCCGCAGCGGAGCAACAGCCCATCTACCAGCCCAATGTGACCGCACTGGAGCAGGTGCAGCCAGAAGATTTAAGCCCAGCGGAGATTTCCGTGCGGCTGGGCAGCACCTGGGTGCCAGAATCAGACATACAGCAATTTGTGTGGGAGCTGTTGCAGCCACCGTGGTACATGAGGTCGCGGATCAAGGTACACTATTCCCCCTACACCGGTGCATGGCAGATTGAAGGCCGGTCTGTTGACAGCGGCAGCATTTACGCATCGTCCACCTATGGCACCCAGCGTACCAGCGGGTATCACATTCTGGAGGACTGTCTGAACCTCCGGGAGGTCAAGGTGTTTGACTATGTGGAGGTGGACGGAAAGCGGAAGGCAATACTCAACAAGAAGGAAACGGCCATTGCCCAAGGGAAACAGGCAGAAATCCGTCAGGCATTTCAGGACTGGATTTGGAAGGACCCGGACCGCCGGGAACGGCTGACAACGCTCTACAACGAGCGGTTCAACAATTTGCGCCCCAGAGAATATGACGGCTCTCACCTGATCTTTCCGGGGATGAACCCGGAAATTACGCTGCGTCCCCATCAAAAGAATGCCATTGCGCGGGCGCTCTATGGAGGGAACACTCTGCTGGCTCACTGCGTAGGGGCCGGCAAGACCTTCGAGCTGGTTGCCATTGCCCAGGAGAGCAAGCGGCTGGGCCTGTGCCACAAATCCATGGTGGTGGTGCCCAATCACTTGATTGGGCAATGGGCCAGCGAATACCTTCAGCTTTATCCCGCCGCCAATATTCTGGTGGCCACTGAGAAAGATTTCACTCCGGCAAGGCGTAAGACCTTTTGCAGCCGGATTTCCACCGGAGATTACGATGCTGTCATCATCGGGCACAGCCAGTTTGAGAAAATTCCTCTGTCTAAGGAGCGGCAGACCATGCTGCTGGAGCGACAGATTGAGGACATTGTACAGGGCATCTCCGAGGCAAAACAGGCCGGTGGGGATCGGTTCACCATCAAGCAGATGGAGCGCAGCCGAAAGAGCATCGAGGCCAAGCTGAAAAAACTCAACGACCAGAGCCGGAAGGATGATGTCATTACCTTTGAGGAATTGGGCGTGGATCGGCTGCTGGTGGACGAGGCACATTTATACAAAAATCTCGCCGCAGTAAGCAAAATGCAGAACGTGGCGGGCATTTCCCAGACGGAGTCCCAGAAGGCCAGCGATATGTATCTCAAATGTCAGTATCTCGACGAGCTGACAGATGGACACGGCATTGTGTTTGCCACCGGAACGCCCATTTCCAACAGTATGGTGGAGCTGTACACCATGCAGCGGTATTTGCAGTCTAAGACGCTGGAGTATCATGGCTTCCAGCACTTTGACGCCTGGGCAGCGAACTTTGGTGAGACGGTAACTGCCATGGAGCTTTCTCCGGAGGGTACCGGCTACCGCACTAAGACCAGATTCGCACGATTCTACAATCTGCCGGAGCTGATCTATATGTTCCGGCTGGTGGCGGACATCCAGACCGCAGAGATGCTGAAACTGCCGGTGCCCAAGGCCAATTACCATGTGGAGCAGCTGGAGCCATCGGAGCTGCAAAGGGCTATGGTCAAGGAACTATCCGCCCGCGCAGATAAGGTGCGGAATAAGATGGTGGATGCTGCCGAGGATAATATGCTCAAGATCACCAGCGATGGACGCAAGCTGGCGCTGGATCAGCGGCTTATGAATCCCATGCTGCCGGACGATGAACACAGCAAAACAGCAGCCTGTGCCAAAAATGTCTATGAGATTTGGGAGAAAACCGCAGACCAGCGGGGTACCCAGATCGTGTTCTGTGACCTGAGTACCCCACATTTCGATGGCAGCTTTAATGTCTATGACGATCTCCGTTCTAAGCTCACTGGAATGGGCATTCCCAAGGAGGAAATTGCTTTTATCCACGAAGCACCAACAGACGTGAAAAAGAAGAAGCTGTTTCAAGAAGTGCGTTCCGGGCAGGTCAGGGTGCTGATTGGAAGTACCTCCAAGATGGGCACCGGAACCAATGTGCAGACAAGGCTGGCGGCAAACCATGACCTGGACTGTCCCTGGCGGCCCTCTGATTTGGAGCAGCGCAGCGGAAGAATCATCCGGCAGGGCAATCTAAACGACCAGGTGGACATCTACCGTTATGTGACCAAAGAAACGTTCGATTCCTATAATTGGCAGATTATTGAAACGAAACAGCGATTTATTTCGCAGATCATGGTTTCCAAGGTGCCCTCCCGTACTATGGAGGAGGCGGATGAAATGACAATGAGCTATGCGGAGATCAAGGCGCTGACCACAGGAAATCCGCTCATAAAGGAGAAGATGGATTTGGATGTGGCGGTGTCCCGGCTGACGCTGCTGAGAAGCAGTTTCCTCAGCCAGAAGTACAATCTGGAAAACAAGCTGCACCGTTACTTTCCAGCAGAGATTCAAAGGCTGGAGCAGAAAATCCAGAGCCTGACCGAGGATCTCCAGCAAGTGAAGGCAACGGCTACAGCAGATCCGAGGACGCTCAGCACCATGGAAATCGACGGTGTTACTTACACAGAGAAAAAGCCCGCAGGCACTGCTATTTTAGCAGCCTGCGAGCGGAAAATCACGGCAGAAGAAGCCCTGTTGGGCAGCTACCGTGGTTTTTCTATGGGACTTATGTTCGATTCGTTTCAGAAGGGGTTCCAGATCATCCTCCACCGGCAGCTCAGCTATCCAGTATCTCTGGGCAATGATGCGCTGGGCAATCTCCAGCGCATTGATAATCTGCTGGACGGTTTAGAGGGCCGCTTGACCAGTGCCAAACGGCAGCTGGAAACCACCCAGGAGGAGATGCGGACGGCAAAGCAGGAGGCGGAAAAGGAGTTCCCAAAGGAGCAGGAGCTGAGGGAGAAAGCGGCACGGCTGCAAGAGCTGAATAGTCTGCTCAATATGGATGAGAGGGATAATACTGTGCTGGATGACAATGAAGTGGAATCGGAGACGCTGGAATATAGCTGTGTAAGGTAGAGAACACCCATAGCTAACAAATTTCACCTAATCATAGGAGGTTAAAATGAACAAGACAAAAGATTACCATGCCGTCAGCCTGTCTGGCGGCAAGGACAGTACCGCCATGTTGCTCATGATGCTGGAGCACGGAATGCCCATTGATGCCGTACTGTATGCAGACACCGGCATGGAGTTCCCCGAAATGTATGACCATCTTTCCAAAGTGGATGCGCTGCTGTACCAGGAACGGGGCATTCATATCACTGTTCTGCGCCATCCACAGGGCTTTGAACATCTCATGTTCGATGAGCCAAAGACGAGGGCCAGCGCTTTGGAGCGCCGCAAGAAACTGGGCGTTCCGCCCTATGGAAATGGCTGGCCCGGTATTCGGGTCAGGTGGTGTACCGGGCAGCTTAAAACGCACCTGATTACCAAGGAAGTGAATCGGCTCAAGGGGGAGTATCATGCCCTACACTATGTGGGGATTGCCGCCGATGAAGCCAAGCGCTGCAAGAATGAGCAGTATCCGCTGGTGGAATGGGGCGTCACGGAAGCGCAGGCGTTAGAGTATTGCTATGCCCGTGGGTTTGACTTCGGCGGCCTGTATCGGATCTACCATCGGGCGTCCTGCTGGTGCTGTCCGTTCCAGCGTATCGGAGAGCTGCGGAAACTCCGGCAATTTCATCCTCAGCTTTGGGCACAGCTGCTTACCATGGATCAGCGGGCAAGAGCGCAATTTGGCCCCGGCCCCCTGGGACAGTTTCGGTCAAACTGGAGCGTGGAGCAGTTGGATCAGCGGTTTGCAGCTGAAGAAAAGGCAGCGGCGCAGCTGGAAGATCATGCGTAACGTGGCGGAGGTGTACCATGTCAAACGCTATAGCAAGCAACGCCTTTGTAATACCACAAAGGCACTTGTCAGGGGGAACCCCCTGTAACCCCGACCAAAGGAGGCAGTATGCGAAAAAGAAATAACCTGGTCCAGATATGGCTCAGCGATGACGAGCTGGAAAAGCTCAGTACCCAAGCGGCGAAATGCGGCCTTTCACGGGCCGCATTTTTGCGCCAGCTTATTTGTGGATTTCAGCCAAAAGAGCTGCCGCCACCGGACTTCTATCCGATGATGCGGCAGCTCTATTACTGCGGGAATAACCTGAATCAAATTGCAAAGAAGGCACATGCGCTGAATGTGATTGATGTGCAACACTATGATGAAGTAGTAAATCTATTTCGCCAGACGGTTCAGGAAATCAGTAACGCTGTAATCAGTCCCCAATGAGGAAACAACGGCGCAAAACACATTGCCTTTAATATTATTCAATTTCCAAGGTAAATTAAGGCTTAACCTCGAAATATATCTGTTGGCGTTCAATTATCTCTACGCAGCAGTTTTTGAATTGCCTCATCTGTTCCATCAAATCGTCCTTTTTGAATTCCCATTGAAACAGCCGCGATATCTTTTCCCGCTGATTTTTCACTCTGTCCACTAATTTCCTGCACAACATATTGAACCTTAGAATTTTTCCCTATGCCTACAATCACTGACGATTGATCCGGAAGTAAGCTAAACATCTCTTGATAATCTTCCTTCATATCAGAAAGAACAACCTTAAATTGTTCCAATCTGACGCTATTGTGATGAACAAAGCCTTCAAGCATCTCTCGTTTATAGCTTTTAACCTTTCTGATAACAATCGGGTTAAGCATTGGCTTGATCTCCGCAATTCCTTGCAATTCCGGGGGTATCGATCTCTTTGCTAATTCAATATCCGCAACAAACATTGACTGTACGTTATGAAATGACCAATTACGCAACTCTAGCAACTCATTAAGTGTTTCACTGCTTCTGGTAGATAGTTTTCTTTTTAGAAAGCCCTGCTTTTCAAATTTCTTTCTAACATCTATATATGAAAACGACGATGTTTGATGATCCGCTATAAATCGAAGTAACTCTCGCTGTTGATATAGTAATTTGTCATGAACCGAATCATAAACATCAGCTGGGATTTCTTCTACATTCTTATATTTAATCAGAATCTTCTGGGCTTCCTTCGAATACTGCTCAAATTTCTCCATGCCAAGTATCACCGGGACAATAAGCCCCTTCAACACAGCACATGCGTCTTCAACCGTATTTATCGCATACTGTTTATACTGTTGTTTCGATTTGCTTGGCAAATTCCATCGCCCTCCTTCTCAATACGCACTACATACCAGTCAGGTTCTCTTTACTTCCTTAAAGGCAAATTGTCATATACGGTGGAATGCAAAGAATATCATCCTTCACAATCAAATTTCTGGGATGAATAATATAACAGCAGCCAATACGTCGATTATATTTCTCTTTGAATTTCAACAGTGATTTTGTAGAATAGTTCGTACCGGACTTCACCTCAATGGGATACATCTTATATTTTGTTTTGCTGTTATTCGAGATAATGAAGTCAATTTCAATGTCATTGCGGCGTTTTTCTTCGCTATAATGCGTATAGAAAAATAAACGGTGCCCATTGGCTGTGAGCATCTGGGAAATCACATTTTCGTAGAGCATTCCTTCGTTGAGCCCTAACTTGCCTGCAAGGATTTGTTTGTAGACCTCGTCCTCAAGTAGTTCGTTCTCATCAAAGGCATGGCTGACCAGCAGCCCTGTGTCACCCATATAGCATTTAATATATGTGTCGGATTCACTGAGTGACAATCCCACGTTGGGATCACTGGCCCGATGGCACTCATTTGACACCATAGAATCAGAAAGCCAGAAGAACGTTTCTTCATACTGATCAGCGGAAGAACCCTCCACAACTCGATTAAATACAACGCGCTTTTCGTGGCGGGACAGTAAACCAGGAATCTGGTCGAAGATTGCCAAAACTTTTGAACGATACTGCGCTTTAATTTTCATAATATCGTTCCGATAGAGCTCTAGAATATCCCGTTTTTCCATGTCGGCTGCACCGAAATCTTTGTGATTTTCCAGAAAAGCAACGATACTCATGGGCATTCCACCAACCAACATATACTGTTTGAAAAGCAGCATAGCTTTATTGTGGATACTTCTTTCCAATGGTTCTTTCTTCTCAAAACAGGATCTAATATACTGAATTAGCGGTTCTTCTTCTAATGCCCAGCAAAACTCTTCAAAGTCCAGAGGGTACATCTTAATATGCCGTTCCTCCGAAGGAATTACAATATCCTTCACATTCTCTTTGATAGAAATAAGGGAGCCAGTTTCCATAAAGTCGTATCGTCCGTCCGCAACCAAATATTTAATTGCTTCTCTGGCCTTCGGAAACAGCTGTACCTCATCGAATATTATTACACTTTCACGTTCATACAGCTTTACTCCGTAATGGACAGAGAGAAGCATATATAAAGTATCCAAGTCAGTCAAATGCTGATAGAAATACGATTTTACATCATCACCTGTTTTTGCAAAGTCGATTAGTATATAGCTTTTGTATTCGTTTTTTGCAAATTCCTCGACAATGGTAGACTTTCCGATTCGGCGCGCCCCTTCCACAAGCAGAGCCTTTCGCCCCATCGCTTCTGTTTTCCACGTCAAAAACTTGCCGTAGATTTTTCTTTTGAAAAGCATATCAATCATCTCCAATTATATACTAGCAGAAGAATCAGCAATACGCAATATTAATATTTTCTTATTTTACTACAATACGCACTATTAAATTCTGCTGAATCTAAGAAATACGCCACATTTCAACATTCTGAACTTGCAAGCAATCGTAAAAGAGTAATGTATATAACAAAGGGAGCTTTATGGCCACCACAAAAATCTGGCCCACCAAGGGCCACCTTGCCAGCGTCCTCAAGTACATTGTCAACGAACAGAAAACGGACGCAAAAACCTATGTATCCGGGCTGAACTGTTTCCCGGACACGGCGGCAGCGGAGATGAATGCCGTTAAAAAGCACTTTGGAAAGACTGGTGGGCGCGTTGCATATCACGCCTACCAGTCTTTTGCGCCTGGGGAGGTAACACCGGATCAGGCTCATCAAATTGGAATGCAGCTTGCGAATGAACTCTGGGGAGATCGGTTCCAGGTAGTGATTGCCACCCACCTGGATCGTGGGCATCTGCACAATCACTTTGTACTGAACTCTGTATCCTTTGGGGACGGCAAGCGCTTCCACTCCGACGCAGCCTTTCTCCACCGGATGCGGGATGCATCAGACCGGCTATGCCGGGAATACGGACTATCCGTCATTGAGCATCCCCAGCCGGGAGCCACCCGACATCACGGAGAAATTGCCGCAGAGAAGCGCGGCGCACCCACATGGCGCAGTCTCATTCAATCGGATATTGACCATGCCATTGCTGTTTCCCAAACGGAGCAGCAATTTTTTCATGCCCTGAAAGCCATGGGATACGCATACAGAATCGGGCAGGACTTATCCGTTCGACCACCGGGTAAGGAGCGGTTCTTCCGGCTGAAACGAAATCTGGGCGAACAGTATTCCATGTCGGAGATTCGCAAGCACCTGGGACGATCCCTTCCAGCAAAGAAACAGCTGACCGTTGCTTTGCCGCGGAGGCATTACCGTCTCCGTGGAACCCTGCCAAAGCGGAAGAAGCCCCATCTTCGGCGGCTGTATCTCTACTACTGCTACCGGCTGGGCATCTTCCCAAAGCATCCGCGATCTTCCAGGAGGATGCACTTTCTTCTCCGGGAAGATCTCCGCCACTTAAACAACTACACACAGGAAATCAGACTGCTGCACACCTATCACCTGGATACGGATGTGCAGCTTTCTGCGTTTTTGGAGCGCCGGGAGGGAGAAATCAAGGTGCTGACCCGGCAGCGGAATCGGCTCTACACTCAGCACCACCGGGAAACAGAACCGGAGAAAGCGGCTGCAATTCAGCTTGAAATTGACCGGCTTACAAGTGAAATGAAGCCGCTGCGAAGGGAGGTGAGTCTATGTAAGCAGATTCAAACCCGGTCAATTCATATGACCGAAACCCTTGAAAGAATTCAAACCACAACACAGGACAAGGAGGTGCAACCCCATGGATACCAGCGGACAGGCCGCTGAACAGATCGTCCGGTACTCCATCGAAGGGATGGAATACACCTTAAAGCTTGCCGGAAAGGGCGCAGAACATCTGGCGGCCATGCTGATGGCACTGAACCGTGCCGAGCAGAAAACCAGAGGCCACACCACATTGCGGGCGCTGCTGAAATCTGGTAAGGAACTGACGGTATTCTCTATCCCGCCGGATCGGCTCAAAGAATTTGCACAGGAGGCAAAGCGCTATGGCGTTCTCTACTGCGCGCTGAAAGACAAGGCCCCCAGCGCCGTAACAGATATTTTGGTCCGGGCGGAGGATGCTGCCAAGCTCAGCCGAATTGTAGAGCGTCTGGGATTGGGCACCGTATCTCAGACAGCCCGGGCGGAGGTAGAACCCATCGACAAGGAGATTGCCGACAGTGAGGCGCTGTTGGAGCAGATTCTAACGCCGCCGGAGAAGGAACAGCAAAACCCTACTATGGCCCAGACGGAAAACTCCGATCCGTCCGGGCGTGGCTCTATGCCCAGCAATACGGCTACTGAATCCCGCCCCTCTGTCCGAGCAGCGCTCCAGAAAATACGCCAGTCCCAGAAGGACAGCGTGGCGGAAGTGCAGACAGAGCTTCACATTGAAAAAAAGATCATCAAGGAGGAACGATAGAGTGGCAGAACCTTATGCAGAAAAGAATTATCATACAGATGAACAGCGCCAGAAC
>URPI01000071.1 GCA_900549705.1 uncultured Eubacteriales bacterium | reverse complement strand
GGGGGCGCTTCGCGCCACAGAGTGCATACCAAAGAGAGAGGAACATCATATGAAAGTTGTGAAATTCGGCGGAAGCTCCATGGCGGATGCCAATCAGTACCGCAAGGTGCGGGATATTCTGCTGGCCGACCCGGAGCGCCGGGTGGTAGTGGTTTCCGCCGCCGGAAAGCGGGACAGTCAAGACCATAAAATCACCGATTTGCTGTATCTTTGCCATGCCCACACCCAGTATGGGGTGGACTGCTCCAATATTTTTGAAATGATTCGCTCCCGCTACCTGGAAATCCGGGACGAGCTGGGCATCGACCTGGATTTGGAAACGGAGTTCGCCGCCCTCAAGAGCGGCCTCGACCGGAAGATGGTCAGCCAGGATGAGCTTGCCAGTCGGGGTGAATATTTCTCTGCCAAGCTCATGGCGGCCTACCTGGGCTTTGCTTTCGTGGATGCCGCCGACTGGGTACGCTTCAAGTACGATGGAAGCGTTGACCAGGCCGCAACCTATGGTCTTTTAAAAGAGCTGGACAAAGGCTTCGGCATGGTCATCCCCGGCTTTTATGGCCGGATGCCCGACGGCAAAATCCGCACCTTCTCCCGGGGCGGCTCCGACATCACCGGGGCTTTGGCGGCGGCGGCGCTGGATGCCGACGTGTATGAAAACTGGACGGATGTATCCGGCATCCTCATGGCCGACCCCCGCATTGTGGATAACCCTGCCACCATTCCCGAGGTCACCTATGACGAGCTGCGGGAGCTGAGCTACTCCGGTGCCCAGGTGCTTCACGAGGGCACCATCTTCCCCGTGCGGGAAAAGAACATTCCGCTGAATATCCGCAACACCAATGCCCCCGGCGATGCGGGAACCATGATTAAGGAATCCTTCGAGGGGGATTCCGACCCTAACCGCTTCCTCACCGGCATCACCGGCAAGAAGGATTTCAGCATCATTTCCATGAGCAAACGCGGCCTGAGCGGTGAAGTGGGGTATCTGCGCAAGGTGCTGTCCATCTTCGAGCGCCACAATATTTCCATTGATTATGTGCCCAACGGCATCGACAATGTTTCCGTTGTCCTGCCCACTGAGGCCATTGCCCAAAGTCTCTATTCCATCATGGCAGAGATTCAGAAGGAGCTGGAACCGGACACCCTCACCGTCCACGACCAGATTGCAGTGGTAGCCGCCGTTGGCCGAAAGATGGCTTTCCGCCCCGGCATTTCCGGCAAGATTTTTGCCACCCTGGGCGAAGCAGGGGTCAACATCCGCATGATTAACCAGGGTCCGGACGAACTGAACATCATCTTCGGCGTGGATAATAAGGATTTCAGAACCGCCATCCGGGTGCTGTACGATAGCTTTGTAAAATAATGGCGGCAGTGCCGCCATATCCCCCCGTATCAACTTATCCCTCATAAAATATCATCAAAATAGGAGTGAATCAATATGAAACAGTACACTGTAGCCGTCCTGGGTGCCACCGGCGCGGTAGGACAGGAAATGATGAAGATTTTGGCCGAACGGAATTTTCCCGTGGGCAAGCTGATTCCTCTGGCCTCTGCCCGCTCTGCCGGCAAGACCGTAACCTTCAAGGGCGAGGAAGTGACCATCCAGGAAGCCCGCGATGATGCCTTTGAGGGCGTGGACATCGTGCTGGGTGCAGCGGAAAACGACATTGCCAAGCGTTTCGCTCCCGCCATCGTAAAGGCCGGTGCTGTCTTTGTTGACAACTCCTCCGCCTTCCGGCTGGATGAAAATGTACCCCTGGTGGTTCCCGAAATCAACCCCCAGGATGTGAAGAACCATCACGGCATCATCTCGAACCCCAACTGCTCCACCATTATCACCGTCACAGCCGTCAATGCCCTCAATGCCATCAGCCCCATCCGCACCATGACTGCCTCCACCTATCAGGCTGTTTCCGGTGCCGGCGCAGGCGGCCCTGTGGAGCTGATGGGCGAAGTGGAGGCGCTACTGAAGGGCGAAAGCTATCAGCCCAAGGTGTTCTCTCACCAGATTGCCTTCAACCTGATTCCTCAGATTGGCGGCGAACAGTTCGAGGGCTACACCAGCGAGGAAATGAAAATGCAGAACGAGGGACGCAAAATCATGCACCTGCCGGAATTGAAGGTCAGCTGCACCTGCGTCCGTGTCCCCGTGGTGCGCAGCCACTCCATCTCCGTCAGCCTCCATTTTGACCGCCCCGTTACCGTCGCTCAAGCACGGGAAGCCATCGCCAATGCCCCCGGCTGCCGTCTGGTGGACGACCTGAGCAGCAAGCAATACCCCATGCCTCTGGACACCAGCGACCAGGACATTGTCTTTGTTGGCCGCATCCGTCCCGACCTGACCGATCCCAACGGTCTGTGTCTGTGGTGCTGCGGCGACCAGGTGCGCAAGGGTGCCGCCACCAACGCCATCCAGATTGCAGAACTACTAGTAAAATAAGCGGCATTTCCGCTTCGCGCCAAAAAGTTCCCCTAAACCATATATAATGAGCCGAACCCATTTTTCGGGTTCGGCTCTTATTCGTTATTTTGCCTTTTTAATCTTACGCTTCTCTAAGCCATCCGCCATCTGCTTCAGGTGCTCCCGCAGGGGCAGCTCGGAATAGAAGGGACGGAAGAAATGATATTTGTGTTTGGCCGCATCCTCGGCCTGACGGATATGAAGCTTGAGCGCCTCATAGCGCACTACCACATCATACTCATTTGCAAATGCCCGCAGCTTTGCAACCAGGTTGGCCGAATGGGCAAAGTCCAGCAGGAACACGCCAAAATACATCCCAATAACGAAGCTGAACGCCAGGTTCCGGCTCAACCAATCCAGCGCTCCCAGGATGTGGGGATGAATCAAAAAATAGTACAGCGCACCGCCAACAGCCCAATACAGGGAGAACAGCGGGCAAATGATGCCCTGGATGTTGCCCCACTGGTCACTGTAGTCCCACAGCCGTACCTTGGCAACCTTCAGGCACAGCAGCCCCGCAATGTACTCAATGCCGGTCATGGCAACCGCCATCAACAAAAACATAACAAATTTGTTCATCCATGGCAGTCGCCCCTCCAGGCTGGCCAGCAGATACAGGGCGCACAGCCCATTGCCATAGATTGGCAGGCACGGACCGGTGCAGAAACCGGGGTTAATCCACTTATGCTCCGTGTTGGCACCGGAAACAAACCGGCGGTAGAACAACTCCAGCACCCAGCCGAAGGTGGAACCGATGGAAAACAGAAATGCCAGTGTCAGAAACAGGTTCATGATTGTTGCCTCCTCAGCAGAAGAATCCCCCAGTCACCCAGAAGAAAATCAGGGTAAACGGAACCACAAAAATAAGACTGTCAAACCGATCCAGCAATCCGCCGTGACCGGGAATCAATGTACCAAAGTCCTTGATGCCGGTGATGCGTTTCACCACGGACATACTCAGGTCGCCAAACTGCGCCAGCACGTTGGCAATGACGGCATACACCAGCAGCAGCCCATAATTGACGGACACCGCCTTTAGCTTGCTCAGCACCAGGGCATACAGCAGGCAGAAGGCCACGGCGGCAGCCATCCCGGCGGCAGAGCCAAGCAGGGTCTTATTGGGGCTGACAGCAGGAAGCAGCTTACGCTTGCCATATCTGCTGCCAATGAGATAGGCAAACACATCCGTTGCAAAGCACTCGGTAATGCACATCATGGTCAGATGAATGCCGAAGGGCAGCGCCCGCAAAGCGATGATGGAGCGCAGCTGGGCACATACCAGAACGGAAAGTATCACAAAGCTCCAGCCATTTTTCAGCTGCATTCTGGGCTGAAACACCATCAGCAGGGTGAAAAACGGAAGGGAAACACCCAAACAGAAGGCAGCAATCCGAGCCTCCTCCTCCGCATTCCAGAAGCTCAGCAGCCCTGCCGCCAGCAATACCAGCGTGAACAGTGCTTCCTTGGCCATCTGGCCGGTGGCCTCACCCAACTCATAAACGCAGAAGCAGCACAGCGCAGCGGCGGCTCCCTGAATGACAATGGGTACACCGGAATAATACAATATTGTGTAGCAAATCAGGGCAATCAGCCCGGCACTGGTGGTTCTCTTTTTCATGCAATCCCTCTTTTTCAGTTTGTTTGGGTTAGAATTCGTGCCGCATTATCTGCGATGGTGTGCAGGCAGCGGTATAGGGTCGCCAGCTCCTGGCTGCTCACCCCCTGCTGGATTTCCCGAACAAAGGCCTCCTGGATGATAAGCCCCTTCTGCACCACTGCATCCGCTTTTTGGGTACATCGCAAATGTACCTTCCGCCGGTCATTGTCATCACCTTGCCGCAGAAGGTAGCCCTCGCTGACCAGCTTGTTGACGTTGATGGAAATGATGTTTTCTTTCAACCCCCGCAAGCTGCTGATTTCCCTGGCAGTGCTGTGCTCCGGGTTGTTGTGCAGGAACATGAGAATGTCGAAGGCGGTCTGCGGCAGTCCCAGCTCCCGGCACAGAGGTTTGCAGTAGGCACTGTAGGCCTCCATACAGGTACGCAGTGCCCCGAGATTCAGTTTGGAATCCATGGGTTTTTTCCTCGATTCATCATTGAATGCTTCAAATTTGAACTTTTCTATTATATTGATTTGCGCCGGAAAAAGTATGAATATTCTGTAAACATTTGAATTTCTCCGCCAGGAGGACGGTGGTGTCGCCGTATTGCAGGGGCAGCGGGACAGCCGCAGCTCGCAGAAAGAAATTTTCCAAAAAGTTCTTGACAAACTAAAAAATCCATGCTAAAATCATCAAGCTGAATCCGGGAAGCAGAGCTGTGCGGGTGTAGTTCAATGGTAGAACACCAGCCTTCCAAGCTGGATACGCGGGTCCGATTCCCGTCACCCGCTCCACATTTTATGCGCCAGTAGCTCAGCTGGATAGAGCAACTGCCTTCTAAGCAGTAGGTCGGGGGTTCGAGTCCCTTCTGGCGTACCAATTCAGCAAATTACATATGGTGGATATGGCCTAGTTGGCTAAGGCGTCAGATTGTGGCTCTGAAGATCGTGGGTTCGAGTCCCATTATCCACCCCAGATAGCACATCAGGTTTGATTCATTTTCAAACCTGATGTTTTTTTATGTAAAAAATCATCCTGCATTTTTGCCGGAATGAAGCCGTGCCAAAAGCGGCCAATTTATTTTTGAAAACAGTCCAAACGGTACTTAAATATTTTGCTGTTTGCGCAGGATAAAATTTACCAGGAATTTAGAAAAAACGTCGGACACGACTCTGTTTCGCCCTGAGTGTACACCCACTGCGTACATTTGTTGTTTCTGCACAAAAACACAATTTATTCACAATTGAATCTAGTCGTTTTTCCCTTGTTGACAAATGTCTTTCTATGAGATACAATAGGCACAAATTCAAGGGGAGGTAACCGGAAATGATGAACGCAAAGGCTTTTATGAATTCTGCTTCTTTCTGCGGCTGTCAGGCTTCCGCGGCTTCCTTTGATGCCCGAATTATCCGCGCCCTGCTGGACACTGCCTCCATTCTGGTGGTGTCCATTTGCGTACTGGATGTACGACTGCTAGGGTAGCTCTGGCCGGGCTTTCACACTGTATGAAAGAACGGTTGCAGATTTTCCTGCGACCGCTTTTTTATAGAAAGGATTCGGAAGATTGCGGAGCCTTTCAGTATTCAACAAAGGAGAAACGAAAAATGAAAAAGTTACTTGCTTCTGTTCTGTCCCTTGCAATGACTGCCACCATGTTTGTTGGTGCTGCCTCCGCCGATGCCGGCACGGTGAAGATTGGTATGTCCGGCCCCCTGACCGGCGGCGCTGCCGTTTACGGCACCTGCGTTGCCCGCTCTGCACAGATTGCCGTTGACGAGGTCAACGCTCTGGGCGGCCTCCAGTTTGAGCTGAACTGCCAGGACGACGAGCACGATGCTGAAAAGGCTGTTTCCGCTTACAACGCCCTGAAGGACTGGGGTATGCAGATGTTCTGCGGCACCACCACCACCAAGCCCTGTCTGGCTGTCGGCCCTCTGGCCAACGAAGACCGCATCTTCATGGTCACCCCCTCCGCTTCTGCCGTTGACGTTGCCTACACCGGCGACAACGTGTTCCAGGTTTGCTTCACCGACCCCATGCAGGGCACTGTGTCCGCTGAAGTGATTGCCGAGAAGGGTCTGGGTTCCAAGGTTGGCGTGATTTACGACTCCTCCGATGTGTACTCCACCGGCATTCTGGAGACCTTCGTGGAAGAAGCCGAGCAAAAGGGTCTGGATGTTGTCTGCACCGAGGCTTTCACCGGCGACACCAAGGCTGACCTGAGCACCCAGGTGACCAAGTGCAAGGAAGCCGGTGCTGACCTGGTGTTCCTGCCCATCTACTACACCGAAGCTTCCTCCATCCTGTCCTATGCAAACCAGATTGGCTACAAGCCCGTGTTCTTCGGCGTTGACGGCATGGACGGCATTCTGGACGTGGAAGGCTTTGATACCTCTCTGGCCAACGGCCTGTATATGCTGACCCCCTTCGCCGCTGACTCCAAGGATGAGCGCACCGCTGCTTTCGTTGCCAAGTACAAGGAGCTCTACAATGAAACTCCCAACCAGTTTGGTGCTGACGCTTACGATGTTATCTGGGCAATGTACCAGGCTTGCAATGCAGCCGGTATCGACGGCAGCGAGTCCAACGAAGAAATCTGCACAAAGATGATTGAGCAGTTCACCACCATGACCTACGACGGCATCACCGGTGCCGGCATGACCTGGGACGAGGACGGCTTCGTTTCCAAGGCTGGCTCCATCGTGGTTATCCAGGACGGCGCTTACGTTTCCGTTGACTAATTAAAACGCATACCAAAAGGGGGAGCTTCACTCCCCCTTTTTGGGCAAGAAGCAGCAGCTGATAAGAAAGGCTGCACGGCGGCCTCTGTTATAAACTGTTGAAGGGAGAAAAACGCATATGAACATCCTGCAATACTGCATAAACGGAATCAGCATTGGCTCCATTTATGCCATCATCGCGCTGGGCTATACCATGGTCTACGGTATTGCCAAAATGCTGAACTTTGCCCACGGTGATATTATCATGGTGGGCGCGTACATTTGCTACTGCGTTACCAATTACCTGGGGATGCCCCCCATTTTGGGCATTCTTGCCTCCATGGCGGTGTGTACCCTTCTGGGCATCGTCATTGAGGGTCTTGCCTACAAGCCCCTGCGCGGCACCCCCAGTCTGGCGGTGCTGATTACCGCCATCGGCGTGAGCTACTTTCTGCAAAATGCCGCTCAGCTCATCTGGGGCTCCAACCCCAAGAGCTTCACCAGCGTGGTTTCCACCATCAAGCCCTTCCTTTTGTTTGGCAGCCTGACCATCACCGGTGAGGTTCTGGTGACCGTGGTGGTTTCCGTGGTAATTATGCTGGCGCTGACCTGGTTCACCTCCAGCACCCGCATTGGCAAGTCCATGCGCGCCGTGTCCGAGGATCGGGATGCCGCCCAGCTCATGGGCATCAACGTCAACAAAACCATCTCCATCACCTTTGCCATCGGCTCTGCGCTGGCAGCAGTGGCCGGTGTGCTGATGTGCTCCTCCATCCCTGTACTCCAGCCCACCACCGGCTCCATGCCCGGCATCCGCGCCTTTACGGCAGCCGTGCTGGGCGGCATCGGTTCCATTCCCGGTGCCATGCTGGGCGGCGTTTTACTGGGTATCATCGAAACCTTTGCAAAGGCATTTCTGTCCACCCAGTTCTCCGATGCCATTGTGTTCGGCGTTCTGATTATCATTCTGCTGGTCAAGCCCGCAGGTCTGCTGGGCAAGCGCGTGCAGGAGAAAGTGTAAGGTGACGATATGAAAAAAACACTGCTGAAAAAGGACAATTATAAGAATATTGCCACCTATCTGGTGGTGATTGTCGCCTTTGTCATCATGCAGACCCTGAGCAATCAGGGCAAGCTGGGCAGCGCCGTCACCGGCTATCTGGTTCCCGTGTGCTGCTATATCGTGCTGGCCGTCTCCCTGAACCTGCTGGTGGGTGTGTGCGGTGAACTGAGCCTGGGACACGCAGGTTTCATGGGTGTGGGTGCGTTTTCCGGCGTGGTTCTGGCAACGCTCCTCAAGGACACCGTGCCCAGCCCTGTGCTGCGGCTGATTCTTGCCATGGTCTTCGGCGGACTGCTGGCCGGTATCATCGGCTTTATCATCGGCATTCCCGTGCTGCGTCTCCGGGGCGACTATCTGGCCATTGTGACGCTGGCCTTCGGCGAAATCATGAAAAATCTGATTGGCAATATGTATGTGGGCATTGACGACAGCGGCTTCCGCTTCGTGCTGGCTACCGCAAAGCCCAAGCTGATTGGCAAAGGGCACAAGTGGATTCTCTCCGGTGCCATGGGCATCACCGGCATCAAGCGAATTTCCACCTTTGCCATTGGCTTCGGCCTGGTGCTGTTTACTCTGTTTGTCGTGCTGAACATCATCAACTCCAAGGAGGGGCGCGCCATCAAGGCCGTCCGGGACAATCGGATTGCCGCCGAGTCCGTGGGCATCAATGTCACCGCCTTCCGCATGAAGGCATTTGTGGTTTCCGCTTTCCTGGCCGGTATGGCCGGTGCGCTGTACGGCCTGAATTTCTCCTCCCTGGATGCGGCCAAGTTCAATTTCAACACCTCCATCAACATTCTGGTCTTTGTGGTGCTGGGCGGCATGGGCAACATTCTGGGCAGCGTCATTTCCGCCACAGTGCTGTACATTCTGCCGGAGGCCATGCGCGGTCTCAATGACTACCGCATGATTATCTACGCCATTGTGCTGATTCTGGTGATGCTGTTTACCTGGTCCCCCAAGGTCAGTGAGTGGAACTCCGTCCTGGTCGACAAGGTAAAGCATATGTTTGTAAAGCAGACAAAGGAGGCTGAGGTGAAATGAATAACCATTATCCCAAAAAGACCGTTCAGATTCCTACTTTTAATACCTACCGGGAATCCGATGCCGGCAAGCCCCTGGTGCTGGATGTGCGCAACCTGGGCATCGACTTTGGCGGCCTGACCGCTGTGGACAGCTTCAACGTCTCCCTGGGTCCCACAGAAATCTGCGGCCTGATTGGCCCCAACGGTGCAGGCAAGACCACCATCTTCAACCTGCTTACCGGCGTGTACCAGCCCACCCGCGGCTCTGTGCTGATTAACGGCATCGACACCAAGGGGATGTCCACCCATAAGGTGACGAAGTTGGGCATTGCCCGTACCTTCCAGAATATTCGTCTGTTCACCGACATGACCGTCCTGGACAACGTAAAAGTGGGTATGCACAATCAAATCAAGTGCAATTTCTTCTCCAGTATGTTCCATCTGCCCAGCTATTATGTTGCCGAACGCAAGGCAACCCAGCGAGCCATGGAGCTGCTGGACTTCATGGGGCTGGCTGACCTGGCCGACCAGAAGGCCGGTTCCCTGCCCTACGGCGTGCAGCGCCGGTTGGAGATTGTCCGTGCTCTGGCCACCAATCCCAGCATCATCCTGCTGGACGAACCCGCCGCCGGTATGAACCCCAGCGAAACCACCGAGCTGATGCATCAGATTCGCCGCATCCGCGACACCTTCCACATTGCTATTTTCCTGATTGAGCATGACATGAACCTGGTGATGAACGTGTGCGAAACCATTGCCGTGCTGAACTATGGCCGCCTGATTGCCAAGGGCACGCCGGAGGAAATCCGCCAGAATCCCACCGTTATCGAGGCTTATCTGGGCAAGGAGGACGCATAAATGAGTATGCTGAACATTGACGACATCCATGTGTACTATGGTGCGATTCACGCCATCAAGGGTGTTTCCTTTGAAGTAAACGAGGGTGAAATTGTGGCGCTGATTGGTGCCAACGGTGCCGGTAAAAGCACCATTCTGAAAACCGTTTCCGGCCTGATGCACCCCCGCCAGGGCTCCATCACCTTCTGCGGCGAGAACATCACCCACATCGATTCCTACAAGCTCCTGGGGAAAGGACTGGCACACGTTCCGGAAGGCCGCCGCATTTTCCTGCAAATGAGCGTGCAGGAGAATCTGGAGATGGGCGCGTTTATCAAAAAGGCCGTCAACCCCCAGGATTTAGAGATGGTTTTCCAGCTGTTCCCCCGACTGAAGGAGCGGCGCAAACAGGTAGCCGGAACCTTGTCCGGCGGCGAGCAGCAGATGCTTGCCATGTCCCGCGCCCTCATGAGCCACCCCAAGCTGATGATGCTGGATGAGCCATCCATGGGACTTGCTCCCATTCTGGTTGACCAAATTTTCGAGATTATAAAGGAATTGCACAAGCAGGGAACAACCATTCTGCTGGTGGAGCAGAACGCCCGCAAGGCGCTTCAGATTGCCGACCGCGCCTATGTGCTGGAAACCGGCAACATCACGCTGTCTGGAACAGGCGCGGAGCTTGCAAAATCCGATGAAGTGCGCAAGGCATATCTGGGCGGCTGATACTATTCCCTGATTAAAATTGCGATTTTAATCAGGGAGGCATCGCTTAGCAGCGCTGCCAGTTTTGCGATTTATAAGG
>URPI01000070.1 GCA_900549705.1 uncultured Eubacteriales bacterium | reverse complement strand
ATAAAAATCGTGCCGGGGTTTTCACGCCCCGACACAACGCAGCATGATTGTTTTCTTTGCCTCAACGATTGACATAGAACCTTAAAAAGCTCCCGGAAGCGTTGCTTCCGGGAGCTTTGGAAATCACAATCAGTCAGTGACGTAGGGCAGCAGAGCAATCTGACGGGCACGCTTGATGGCGGTGGTCAGGTCGCGCTGATGAGCGGCGCAGGTACCGGTGGTACGGCGGGGCAGAATCTTGCCGCGCTCGGACAGGTAACGGCGGAGCTTTGCAGTGTCCTTATAATCAATGCTGGTCACTTTATCCACGCAGAATGCGCAAACCTTCTTGCGCTTGCGGGGACGCATACGCTGTTCGTTAGCCATGGGATTTACCTCCTTCGTAAGTTTCTTGATGAAAAAGCTCTTTAGAAGGGCAGTTGTGCGTCGTCATCGTCCACCATCGAAAATTCCGGTGCCGGAGCGCTGGGCGCAGAGTAGCCGCCGTAGGCGGGAGCAGGAGCACTGCCGTAGCTGGGCGCATTGCCGTAGCTGGGGGCGCTGCCATAGCTGGGCGCAGGAGCGCTGCTATAGGAGCCGGTGTGCTGCTGGTCATTGCTGCGCTTGGAGTCGCCGAAGTAGACATTGTCTGCCACAACCTCGGCGGTGCGACGCTTGTTGCCGTCCTTATCGGTCCAGCTGCGGATTTGCAGCCGACCGGACACCACCGCCATGCTGCCCTTGGTGAAGTACTTGGAGACGAATTCTCCCGTGCTGCGCCAGGCGACACAATCGATGAAGTCAGTTTCCCGCTCTCCGCCATCCTTGGAGCCGAAGTCACGGTCAACAGCCAAAGAGAAGCTGGTGACGGCGATTCCGCTGCCGGTACGGCGCAGCTCGGGATCACGGGTCAGGCGACCCATGATAACAATGTGGTTGAGCATGAAATTACTCCTCCACAGCAGTGGTCAGGCAGCGCAGGACGCCATCGGTGATTTTCATCACACGCTCCAGCTCTGCGGGGAACTCGGGCTTGCATTCCATGTTCATCAGAACGTAGTAGCCTTCGGTCAGATCGTTGATTTCGTAAGCAAGACGACGCTTGCCCCACTCATCGATGCTGGACAGAGTACCCTCCGCCTCCACCATTGCCTTGAACTTTTCCACAAGTGCTGCGATGCCCTCTTCGCCCTGAGCAGGGTCGATGATGTAGAGCACCTCATACTTACCGGTGATCTTAGCCATGTTGATTGCACCTCCTTTTGGACTTTTGGCCCACGGTCTCGCCGTGAGCAAGGATTGTCCGCATTGCAGACTTGTTCATTATATGGGATAGTCCGCCGTTTGTCAATGATTATTCAAAAGAATTTTACACAAAAAGTGTGGTTTTGGAACGGCTCGATAAATGGAAAACCCCGAATTTGGGGTAGCAGCCGATTGAATGGTAAAAACCGGAACACGTTCCATTCACCCAATGGCTCAATTCCGCAGGCTGTCACATTTCCGTTTTCCCGTTGAAAAAACGGCGGGCGGATAATATCCGCCCCTGCAGAGCGCCCGGCAATTATCCGGGCGCTGGCTGCTACAGCAGAAGCAGCTGCAAAAATACAACAATCATGAAGAAGGCCAGAGAAATTTTCTCAAATGTCACCAGAAATGCCTTCGCCCGGCCGGGGTATTCCCGGGTATACAGCCGCAGATTGATGACCGAAGCCAGGGAACCGATAACGGAAACCAGCCCCGCCGTGTCCAGGCCATAAATCAGCGCTTTCAGGCTGTCGGTAAAGGGCCACAGGACGATGGCCGCCGGAACATTGGAAATAATCTGGCTGATGCCGATGCTCCACCAGTATTCATTCCCCCGGACAGCGCGGCTCAAAAAGGCCGTAATTTTCTCATTGGCAGCCAGTGAGGAGGAGAACACGAAAAAGCAGAAAAAGGTCAGCAGCAGCGCATAGTCCACCCGCTTGAATACGCCGGGGTCAAATGCCAGCAGCACCAGCGTCACGGCGGCAGTCACAACCGGCCAATAGGGTGTGCGGGTGACAATACAGCCGATCACCACCGCAAACAGCACCAGATACACCGCACGGCGCACCCTGCCCGCCGGCTGCCACGCTTCCCCCTGGTAATCCGTATTTTCAGCAGGCAATGCGCCATCCCTGCGGAACAGCACCAGCAAAAACGCACTGATAAGCGCAATGGAGCCAAGCCACAGGGGCAGCATCATTTTCAGGAATGCGCCGGTCGTCATGCCGCTGTTGGCAAAGAGAAACAGATTCTGGGGGCTGCCGAAGGGAGTCAGCAGGCTCCCCCGCACGGCGGCAATATTTTCCATGGTGAGCATGGGCAGGATGTACTTCTCCTGGTTCCGCTGCCGGAACAGCAGCATGGTCAGGGGAACAAAAATAATCAGGCTCACGTCATTGGTGACGAACATACTGGAAAAGAACACGCCGAACACCAAAAAGAAGCCCAGCGCCGTGGTGGTGCGGATTTTGGAGGTCAGGCGCAGGATGGGGAGAAAAAGATTCTCATGCTTAAACCCATCCAACACACTCAGCAGCATAAACAGCGTTGCCAGTGTCTTCCAGTCGATGCCTGCCAGAGTGGCAGCGCTGGGCGGGGTGATAAACAGCGCAAGGATAGCCGCCGCTACGCTGACGGTCAGCATGGCCTCCTTCTTCAAAAAAGAAACAACCGCTTTCACTTCATCATCCCCGCTTGATGCCACCCGCTTTGTCCTGAGCAATCAGCAGGTCAGAAATAATGTCGTTGGACACGAGGTATCCCTTGGGGGTCAGTGCCCAGCGGCCATCCGCATTCTGCACTGCTCTGCCGTAGGTCTCGTGCTTGCGCAGAATCGCTTCCAGGGGGGCAAAGGGCAGCATATAGGTGTTTTCATACTCCTGGGGGTCAACGCCGCCGTTGGTACGCAGCCGGAGCATGATGTATTCGCCCGCCCGCTCCCGCAGGGGGATTTCCTGGATGTCGTCCATGATGTCGCCGCCGGTGCGGATGCCGTTGATATAGCCCTGCAAGTCCGCAATCAGGGTGAAGCGCTTGCCCGCAAAGTCAGAGCTGGCGCTGGGGCCGAAGCCCAGATATTCTCCGCCCGTCCAATACTTGTAATTATGGCGGGAATACAGTCCCTTTCGGGCAAAATTGGACACCTCATACTGCCGGAAGCCCCGATCCCGCAGGATTTCCACCGCCGCAAGATACATATCCGCCTGGGTGTCATCGTCAGGCAGGTTCAGCACATCCTTCATGTCATAGAAGGGAGTCCCTTCCTCTATTTTGAGGCCGTAGCAGCTGCAGTGCTCCGGGTTCATGCGCAGCACATCGTTGAGGGTCTCCTGCCACTCGGTCAGGGTCTGGCCGGGCAAACCGTACATCAAATCCAGGGACACATTGCGGAAGCCCGCCTTGCGGATTTTCTGGAAAGCTGCCACAGTCTGGGCATAGGTATGGGGTCGTCCCAACTTTTTGAGCATGGCATCGTGGTTATCCTGCACACCCAGACTCACCCGGTTGAAGCCCTCTGCCCGCATCCGGTGCAGGAGCTTGTCGGTAACGGAGTCGGGGTTTGCTTCAAAGGTAATCTCTGCGTCTCCGGTAACGTCAAAGCAGCGGCGGATAGCGGTCATAATAATGGCGATGGCATCGCCGCCGAAATAACTGGGGGTTCCGCCGCCAAAGTAGATGGTGTCCACCTTGTAATTGGGAGCCAGGGAGCCCGCCTCCTTGATGTGGGCACAGACAGCATCCAGATAGCTGTCCATCAGGTTGTCATCCTTGCAAGCCAGGGAGTAGAAGTCACAGTACTGGCATTTGCTTTTGCAAAAGGGAATGTGTACATAAATTCCCAGAGGCTTCTTGTCGATTCGTCTGGAAAAAATAGACATACTCGATTGTCCTTTCTTCTGATATTAGATACCCTCGTTGTGGGGGAGCATATCGTCCGCAAGTATACGCAACAGGGTAGTTTTCTGCATGGCAATCGCCAAATGTTTCTGAGTTCTTGGCTTCCCCCGGGGGGAAGCTGGATTTTTTGCCAATCGGCGCTTCGGAACCGATTGGCAAAAAAGACTGATGAGGGGCGGCGACAGGTCGGTTTTTGAATGCAACAGGATAAGGGGCATATGTTCCAGTTTTCTCCACTCAACGGGGAAATCTGAAACTTTTAGCGTTCGCCGCCCCTCATCAGTCACGCCAAAATATCGGTTCTGAAATACCGATATTTCGCCGTGACAGCTTCCCCCCGGGGGAAGCCAAGTGGAAGAAACCATAGGCGCTCCATAACCAGCGAACCACGTTGTTTCGGAAGCGCCCGGGCGGCGCAATGCTCAATTAGTCCTCGTCCAGTTTCAGCACTGCCATGAACGCCTCGGAGGGAACGGAAACCGTGCCGAAGGTACGCATCCGCTTTTTGCCCTCTTTCTGCTTTTCCAGCAGCTTCTTCTTCCGGGTGATGTCGCCGCCATAGCACTTGGCAAGCACATCTTTCCGCAGCGCCTTGATGGTCTCCCGGGCGATAATCTTGCCGCCGATGGCAGCCTGCACCGGAATCTCAAACTGGGCACGGGGGATGTTGTCTTTCAGCTTTTCGCAAATCTTCCGGGCGCGGGGGTAGGCATTGTCCGCAAACAGGATGAAGCTCAGCGCGTCAATCACATCGCCGTTGAGCAGAATGTCCAGCTTCACCAGCTTGCTGGGACGGTAACCGATGAACTCATAGTCCAGGCTGCCGTAGCCACGGGTGCGGGACTTGAGGGCATCGAAGAAATCATAGATAATCTCATTGAGGGGCATCTCATAGTGCAGCTCCACCCGGTTGGCATCCAGGTACACCATGTCCTTGAATTCGCCCCGGCGCTGCTGGCACAAATCCATAATGTTGCCCACATATTCCTGGGGGGCAATGAGGCTGGCCTTCACAAAGGGCTCCTCTGCCAGCTCGATTTCATCCGGGCTGGGATAATCCAGGGGATTGTCCACCATCAGCACCGTGCCATCGGTTTTGGTCACCCGATAGATAACGTTGGGGGCAGTGGTGATAAGGTCAAGATTAAACTCCCGCTCCAGTCGTTCCTGAATGATTTCCATGTGCAACAGACCCAAAAAGCCGCAGCGGAAGCCGAAGCCCAGCGCCACCGAGGTTTCCAGCTCAAAGCTCATGGAGGCATCGTTCAGCTTCAGCTTTTCCAGTGCTTCCCGCAAATCCTGGTATTTTGCGCCGTCGGCGGGATAGATGCCGGAGTACACCATGGGCTGCACCTGCCGGTAGCCGGGCAGCGGCTCCTTGGCAGGATTCTCCACCCCGGTGACGGTATCACCCACCCGGGTGTCGGACACGGTTTTAATAGAGGCGGTGATATACCCGACTTCACCGGCACCCAGGGCATCCCGGGGCACCAGTCCGACGGGACTCATGGTGCCCACCTCCACCACCTTATACACAGCGCCGGTGGCCATCATCTTCACGTCCATGCCGGGAGTCACCATTCCCTGCTTCACCCGGGTATAGACGATAACGCCCCGGTAGCTGTCGTACTGGCTGTCGAAAATCAGGGCTTGCAGGGGGGCATTCCGGTCGCCGGTGGGGGCGGGAATGTTATTGACAATATCTTCCAGCACGGCATGAATGTTGATGCCGTTTTTGGCAGAGATTTCCGGGGCATCCTCGGCGGGAATGCCGATGATGTCCTCAATTTCTGCCTTCACCTCCGCCGGGCGGGCAGAGGGCAGGTCAATCTTGTTGACCACCGGCAGCACCTCCAGCCCGGCATCCACTGCCAGATAGGTGTTTGCCAAAGTCTGTGCCTCCACGCCCTGGCTGGCATCCACCACCAGCACAGCGCCCTCACAGGCGGCGAGAGAGCGGGAAACCTCATAATTGAAGTCCACATGACCCGGGGTGTCAATCAGGTTCAGGTCATATTTTTCGCCGTTGTCGGCGGTGTAGTCCAGCTGAACAGCGGTGGCCTTGATGGTGATGCCCCGCTCCCGTTCCAGCTCCATGGAATCCAGCAGCTGCTCCGCCTTCTGGCGCAGGTCAATGGCATTGCACTCCTCCATGAGCCGATCCGCCAGGGTGGACTTGCCATGGTCGATGTGGGCAATGATGGAAAAATTTCGGATGTGGGATAAATCGGTCATATTCTATTCTCCTCAATTGGGGAAATGTTTCGTCAATGTGTGCGGCAATTCGTTGTATCACGCGCCGGCGGATTGGGAAAACAATGGATGCGTACACGCTCCGCAGCGTCACCGAAAAGCGGTACTACCGCTATTTTATTTATTATATCGATATTTTCCCAAAAAGTAAACAGTATCTTTTGAGAAAAGGGGCATAAACTGTTCCTGTCCCCGGGCAGAAAATCAGAAAAAAACTCCAAAAAGCCCTTGCCGAATGGGCGAAAATGGGGTATAGTCTTACAGCATACGAAATTTGACAGGATTATGAGATAAAGGGGTAGCATATGAGCACTGCAAAGAAAAATGGGAAATTGGAAGATGTGCAGGCAGCCTTGCAGGCGCTGATTGCACAAGGCAAGAAGGAAGGCATGATTCGGGACACAGACCTGAACAATGTCCTGTCCAAGATGAATCTCTCCCCCGACAAAATTGAAGAAATCTACGACCGCTTTGAGGCCATGAACATCCAGATTACCACCTCCAACCTGGATGCGCTGGACGACGGCCTGGACGTGCTGGGCGGCGCATTGGACGACGGCCTGGACATGATGGACGGCGACATCGACCTGCGCGGCCTGGAGGAAGAAGAACTGGTTGACCCGGTGGATCTGGCTGCTGAATACAGCCTGGATGACCCGGTGCGGATGTACCTGAAGGAAATTGGTCAGGTGAAGCTGCTGTCCGCCGAGGAGGAAGTGGAGCTGGCAAAGCGGATTTCCGAAGGCGACCAGGAGGCCAAGAACAAGCTCACCGAAGCAAACCTCCGGCTGGTGGTGTCCATTGCAAAGAAGTATTCCGGACGGGGTCTGCACATCCTGGATCTGATTCAGGAGGGCAACACCGGTCTGATTCGTGCCGTTGACAAGTTCGACTGGACCAAGGGCAACAAATTCTCTACTTACGCAACCTGGTGGATTCGGCAGGCCATCACCCGTGCCATTGCCGACCAGGCGAGAACCATCCGGGTTCCGGTGCATATGGTGGAGGTTATCAACAAGGCCACTCGCTGCAACCGCAAGCTGGTGCAGGAGCTGGGCCGTGAGCCAACTGTGGAAGAAATTGCCAAGGAACTGGGGCTGCCTGTTGAGAAAATCATCGAGGCAAACCGTACCGCTGCCGACACCCTGAGCCTGGACACCCCGGTGGGTGATGAAGAAGATACCTCCATCGGCTCCTTCGTGGAGGACGAGCGTACCCCCGGCCCCGCCGATGCCACCTCCAACGCCCTGCTGGCAGAGGCGCTGAAAGAGATTCTGGGCACCCTCACCGAGCGAGAGGCGGACGTGCTGCGGATGCGCTTTGGTATGTACGATGGACGCACCCACACCCTGGAAGAAGTGGGTCAGATTTTCGGTGTGACCCGGGAACGAATCCGCCAGATTGAGAACAAGGCCATTCGGAAGCTGCGCCATCCCAGCAGAGCCAAGAAAATCCGCGACTTCTACGCTTGATTAGTGACGCACCGGGCGTATACCGATACGTTGGTTCCCTGACCCGCCCGGTAACGTTTTTGCAGAAGAAACCGGAAGCACACGGTAGCTTTTGGCGTTCCCGTTTGGCTATGGACGCACCGGGCGTATACCAATACGTTGGTTCCCTGACCCGCCCGGTATCGTTTTTGCGGAAGAAACCGGAAGCACACGGTAGCTTTGGGTGTTCCCGTTTGGTTATGGACGCACCGGGTTTATGCCAATACGGTGGTACTCTCCCCCGCCCGGTAGCCTTTCGTTTTTGACACAATCAGAAGCCCTCACAGTTCGCTGTGGGGGCTTTCATGTTTCTCCTGGTGGATTTCTACAATGATGCAACCGCCCCAGCTCCCCCCCTCCGGCGGCTGCAACCTTAATAAATTCTTATATTGTCGGAAGGGGGCGGGTGCGGTATAATGGCAATAGCATTTGAAAAAACCACAAAGGAGGAACCCCCTATGAAAAAACGGATGGCAATGCTCATTTGCCTGATATTGGTGCTCACCGGATGCTCTAAGCCCGCCGCTCCCTCCGCCCCCGCCGTCGATGCCGCCGCCCAGACCGGCAGCTATCAGGACATCACCGACAACCGCGGCAATGTTGTGGGGGTTGCCTATGTACACGCAACCAACGAAATCACCGTTCAGATGGAGGAGCAGCTGCTTGTTACCTTCCTGAATCCCCAGCAGAAGCCCTATGACGACGCGGAGCAGCTGGGCATTGCGTCCTATCAAATCCTGGACAGCCAGGGAACCCTGGTGAAAGAGGGTTCTGCCCCTGCCGCCCAGGTGGTCAGCGGACAAGCTGCCATTCCCCTGGAGACCGAGGGGCTGGCACCGGGGCAGTATCTGCTGAACATCACCGCCTTTGTGGCAGAAAAGAAGGCAGATCAGCCCCTCACCATTTCCGGCTGCTGGCAAGCTTCGCTGGAAATCTGAATACGGGGGTGCATTTTATGAAGAAAATCTGGTTTGTCATTCTTTCCGCCGTGGGCATCCTGCTGTTGGTGTGGGGTGCGGTTCTGAACGCCACGGAAAGTTCCACCCTCGGCATCATCGGCGGTGCCGACGGCCCCACCGCAATTTTTGTCACCGGCAGCACCGGCGGGCATCTTGCCGCCATTTTGATGGTGCTGGGCGGCGTAACCCTGGCAGGCGCTGCCATTGCATACCTGAAAAAGAAGCACTGAAAAATCCCCCAATGCCTGATTGATTTGTACCGCCGATACCGGGTGTCCGGTATCGGCGGTACATATGCTTTGGGTTTATCCGCCTGTTGCAATGGGGTTTCGGATATGGTATACTCATGGCAGAAGGACAGCAAAACGAATCTGGAGGGAATAAAAATGCTGGAATATAAATATGACACACAGCTTTTGATTGAAGGCAAAGACCTTGACGAAGATGAAATCAATGACTATTTCAGAGCCAATTTTAAGGGAGACTGCCTGCTGGCCGTTGGCGACGAAGAACTGATTAAGATTCACTTCCACACCAACGAGCCTTGGAAGGTGCTGGAATATTGTTCCCAACTGGGCGAGATTTATGACATTGTTGTGGAAGACATGGATCGACAGGCACGGGGCTTAAAGGGATAATTTCAGTGCTTACAATTGGCTGTCATGATAGCGCTGGCCGGTTTTGTCGGCTATTTCGTGGGTGCATCTGTAAATGACTCCATGGGCGGTGCCATTCTGTTTTCCATGATTGCGGGAATCGTCTGCGTTATCTACACGCCGGACAGCCGCGAAGAATAAAGCGTTTTTGCAGAACTGCAAACAGGGCACGGCTGCCTTTCGGTAAGCCGTGCCCTGTTATTTTCCTTGCCCCCAATCCACATAGAGTGGAGGTGCTGTGCATGGTTACATGGGAAGGAGTTTTTGCTTTCTGCATGGTTATCATTGCAGTGATCTCTCTGGCTCGCCAGGATAGAGACTGATAAAAAGAAGTAACCACCCTCCTGGCAGCGCCCTCCGCACCTTTACTATCCCCCGGATTTTACGTTATGCCAACCGCTCCGCTTTCTGCGGGGCGGTTTTATTTTGTCATACCATTCATCGCTTGGCAGCGCTGCCAGTTTTGCGATTTAAAAAATCGCAAAACACGTCTGATGCAAACTCTTTGCCCTGCGGGCAAAGAAAATATCTTTATGGATATTTTATTTAGAGTTTGGTATCAGCGCCCTGGCTCTGGCCAGCTTGCTTTTGGGCTGGGGAAGAAGACCGTATTGTTGGGCAAGGGCATCCGCAAACCGGGCGGTTTCTTCATCCGTCCCCTGCTTCTGTTCCACCTCTACCTCGCAAAGCGGCTCCTCTTTCCCGCCGCCCAGCAGCACGCCGCTGTCCAGCGCCAGCTCAGAGCGCCCGCCATTGACCATGGCGGCGTTCCGGGTAAAGCGCGCGCCGCAGGTGGGGTGCAAGCCCTGGGCGCTATAGGCAAGCAGCGCCTCCGGGGCACCCATGGAAACCAGCCGAGGCAGGGCTTCCGCTACCTCATCCGCTTCCACTTCCCACTCGCCCCGGCTGCCGTCGGGCAGATTGGTCTTCACGGTGCAGACGCTGACCCCGTTTTCCAGCCGCCGCCGCACCGTCCAGTGCAGCCGTCCCAGGATGCCGTCCGGGGTATCATAATAGGTTGTTTCCATTTGAATCGTTTTGAAATTTGGATATTCCAGCCGGATTTTGGAAAGAATCTCCGGTGTTGCCGCATATTTCAGCTCAAATTCTCTGCCCATATGTTCTCCTTTTGTATTTCCGTTGCCTGTCCGGCGGGGCGTTTGTTGATTGGCGTGTGCAGTTCCGATTTTGCACCGCCATTGTAGGGGTCGCCAATTTGGCGACCCGGGCGGCAAAGCCGCCTTGGCTTCCCCCGGGGGGAAGCTGGATTTTTTGACAAGCGGCACTTCGGAACC
>URPI01000069.1 GCA_900549705.1 uncultured Eubacteriales bacterium | reverse complement strand
TCAATTTCTTCCTTTATCAGACTTCCTACACTTGAAAAGTGCGAACATAAAAATAATTTCATCAATATTCTCCTTTATAAATTCCGATTTGTTGCTTAGTTTTCGTATTCAAATTATACCATAAACCAGAGAAAAAGTCTACCGCGACTTTGGAATGTATGAAAACAGCCCGGACAGTTTTCTGCCCGGACTGTTTTCCTGTCATCTGCTCCTTCTGATTTTACAGCCAGTGCAGGTGGGTATTGTCACCCGGATGCTACAGAAACGGTTTCATCTGGCGCACATTGTTGCTTTCCGTGTCCAGAAGCTTCTGGGACAGGGAGCCTATTTCGTCGTCCCGGCGCTCCATGCGGTGCTGATTTTTCAGCCCCGTGATGATGCCGCTGGTATTGCCCCGAATCATCATGGCTGCAATTTTGCTGCTCGGATCCCCAAAGGACAGCCGCAGTTTGCTCATTCCCTCTGCCATCAATCGAATGGAGGGATTCAGCTCCGGCAGCTCCCAGCCCCGCTTTTTGGCAATGCGGTGGGCCTCCTGCTCAATGGCATCATACTCCCGCAGCTGGGACGTGATGGCGCTGTGCAGCTCCGGCTTCATGGACACATCCAGCACGCTGCGAATCCCCAGCTGCCCCATTTGCGTGGTTTTCAGGAGGGAGGACAGAACCTCCTTGCTGTTTTTCATCATTCTTCACCCCAGACCAGTATGTGTGAGGAATGGAAATCTATACGGCGGAAAAGAGGATTATGGTGTTTTTCTACCGCCGAGGGGAGGCTGTATCCATTTCCGGCACTGCTGCATATACTACCAAAAGGAAAGGACGTGGTTATTCCGTGTGTGCCATTGCGGGCTTTGTGAATTTGCCTGTTTCCAGCGAAGAAACGAAAAAAATGCTCGATTCCATGCATCGGCGGGGGCCGGACGGACAGGGGGCGTTCCGGGAGGAAGGCTGCACCCTGCTCCATGCGCGGCTCTCCATCATCGACCCGGCGGGCGGCAAGCAGCCCATGCAGCTTTCTTTTGCCGGGGAGGAATACACCATTGTGTACAATGGGGAGATTTACAACACGGCGGAGGTGCGCCATGCCCTGGAAAAAGAAGGACACTGCTTTGAGGGATACTCGGACACGGAGGTGGTGCTCCATGCCTATGCCCAGTTCGGGGAGCGGTGCGTCGGGCTGCTCAACGGCATCTTTGCCTTTGCGGTGTGGGAGCAGAGGCGGCAGCGGTTGTTTCTGGCGCGGGATCGCATTGGCGTGAAACCTCTGTTCTATGCGCAGACAGGCGGCGGATTACTGTTTGCATCGGAAATCAAAACCCTGTTGTGTTATCACGGACTCAGGCCGACACTGGATGCTCAGGGAGCCTATCAGCTGCTGCTTCTGGGACCGGGGCGCATTCCGGGCAGCGGCGTGTTCTGCGGGATCCGGGAGGTGGAGCCTGGCTGGTGCGGCTATTATCGGGAAAGAAATCTGAGCCTCCGGCGTTACTGGAAGCTGCGGGACAGACCCCACACCGACACGCTGGAGGAAACCTGCGAAAAGGTGCGTACTCTGGTGACGGATGCCATCCGGCGGCAGATGGTGTCCGATGTGCCAATCGGAACCTTCCTCTCCGGTGGGCTGGATTCCAGCATCATCAGCGCCGTGTGCAACCGGGAAATGGAACAGAAAGGGGAGCGATTAAAAACCTTTTCCGTGACCTACCTGAATAACGACCGTTATTTCACACCCGGAAAGTTCCAGCCTAATTCCGATGATGCCTATATTGGGCTTATGCAGGAATTTCTGAACACGGACCATCATTGGACAGTGCTGACCCCGGAGGACTTGGTGGGGGCGTTGGAGGAAAGCACCCTGGCAAGGGACTTGCCGGGCATGGCGGATGTGGATTTTTCCCTGCTGGCATTCTGCAAGGAAATTCGGAAGGAAGTCAAGGTGGCGCTGTCCGGGGAATGCGCCGATGAAATCTTCGGCGGCTATCCCTGGTATCGGGATCCGGCGGTGCGGGAGCAGGCGGGCTTCCCCTGGTCGCAGACCACGGTGCAGCGCAGTGGTCTTATGACCCAACGGCTGAGAAGAAATGGAGACCCGGAGGAATTTGTGATGGAGCAGTACCGCAAGACCTGCGCCGAAAGTGACATCCTGCCGGACAATTCCCCGTTGGAGCGGCGGATGAAGGAGATGGTCAATCTCAATTTCCGCTGGTTCATGCAGACTCTTTTGGACAGAAAAGACCGCATGAGTATGTATTCCGGGCTGGAGGTTCGGGTGCCCTTCTGCGATTATCGGATTGCGGAATATTTGTATACGGTGCCCTGGGCAATGAAAGACGATCAGGGACGGGAAAAAGGACTGCTGCGCCATGCGGTGCAGGGACTGCTCCCGGCGGAAATCATTACCCGGAAGAAAAGCCCCTACCCAAAGACCTTCGATCCCCATTATGAGGAGCTGATTGGGGCGCGGCTGGAAGCGCTGCTGCAAGAGAAGGAGAATCCCTTGTTTTTGCTCATTGACCGGCAGAAACTCCGGGACTATCTGCGCCAGGAAGGTGAGTGGCCATGGTACGGTCAGCTGATGCGCCGCCCCCAGACCATGGCCTATATGCTGCAAATCGACTGCTGGCTGAAAAAATACAATATTGATATTATGGTATAGGTGGCAGACGGTTCGATGAATGGCATACACCCGGTGCCAAGGGCGCTTCGCGCCGATAAGAAATGCGCCTGTCCCATTTTTCGGGGCAGGCGCACAAGCATATTACGCATTTTACATTGTGAACTGAATGACGCAGAAGGCAGCATAGATACACAGCAGCACGATGCCCTGGTAGCGATGCAGCTTTTTGGTGGCCAGTGCGGGGATGGTCAAAAAGGCCATGACAAACAGCATGAGCGGCATATCCAGCACCAGAGAGGCATTCACGCCGAACAGCATCTTTTCCTGGGGAATGGAGAAGGGACGCAGGACACTGGCAACGCCGGACACCAGCACCAGATTGAGAATGTTGGCACCAATCACATTGCCCAGAGACAGGGAGCCATGCCCCTTGATGAGAGAGGTGATGGCGGTGACCAACTCCGGCAGGGAAGTGCCCAGCGCCACAAAGGTCAGGGCAATCACGGATTCCGGCACACCCAGTGCCTGGGCGATAAGCGTCCCGTTATCCACCAGCAGGTTGGCACCAACGGCAATCACCGCTGCGCCGCCGATGAGCATGGCAATGCTCACCCACAACGCGCGGCTCTCTTTGGGGGCCTCCGTTTCCTCTGCGGGGGCAGCGGGATTCTTGAGACCCTGACGGATGGTGCAGTACAGATACAGCGCCAGCAGAATCAGCAGACAGGTGCCGATGGCGTAGCCAAAATAGCCGGTCAGGTAGGCATTGATGCTGTAGAGTGCGGCGGCGGCAAAAAAGAAAAACACAGGGACTTTCAGGCTCTTGGGGTCAACGGGCCCGGGGCGCACCGAAACGGTGATGGCGGCAATCAGGGCGGTGTTGCAGATGATGGAGCCGATGGCGTTGCCATAGGCAATCTCGCCATGACCGCTGACAGCGGAGGTGGCCGATACCATCACTTCCGGCAGGGTGGTTCCCAGGGAGACGACGGTGGCACCGATGATGAGATCCGGCACATGAAAATGCGCGGCAATGTCTGTTGCACCGTCCACAAACCAGTCGCCGCCTTTAATCAGCAGCACCAGGCCAACGGCAAACAGCAATACAGGGACTAACATGGTTTTAATTAACACTTCCTTTTAAAATTAACGCTTGATGGCGTATTCAACGGGGGTGTCCGCCGGGGCTTCCAGCAGCTCCGGGTGGGTCAGCAGCTCCTTGACCAGAGCCACCGTGCCGGAATAGTAGTAGCCATCGGCAATCCGCTCATCCAGGGTGATGCCAATGGGGATGACCTCGTGGAAGTCCGGGGTTCCGTCCGGCAGGTAATCCATCTTCATGTGCTTCTTGCCAATGATGACGAAGCAGGAGTTGGTGCCCCAGTTCACCAGATGGTGATAGCCGCATTCCAGGCCGATGGAGCCCAGGTTGGAAAGGAAAATGGCGGCGTGGTTGGGGTCGGTGGCAATCAGGCTCTGGGGAGCCCAACCGTGCTTATCCAGCCAGAGAACCAGCTTTGCCAGAAGGTTAATCATCCACTGGGGCAGCTTTGAAACGGCCTCCATGGCACCGGAAGAGGTGTCGGAAATGTCCTCCCGCTTGGTGGCATGAATGACGCGCATGATTTTCTCGTGGTAGCTGTCCATGGTGTCCTGGGGGTCAAATTTGAAATTGGCCAGGGATTCCTCCGCCTTGTCATTGAAGCGCTTCTTCACGGTGAAGGCCACGGTGATTTCCTTGCGCTGATACAGCCGGTTGTTGCACACGAACCGGTTCATCCGGGGGCGGAGCACAAAGGCCTTGCCTACGGCACAGCTGATGACATGGAAGAAGGTGAATTTGTCCTCCGTGCGGCCTGCGTTCTTCTTTTCCAGATATGCTTCCAGCGGACGGTAGTCCAGGTCGAAGCTGATAAATGCCTCGTTATCGGCACGGTTCGGCATGATGCAGGGCATGATTCGATTCATGGCGGGGATATCTTTGAGCCAAACCGCATCCCGGCGATCTCCCATTTTTCTCTTGGGCATATACTGATCCTCCAATAAAGTCAAAGATAGAAAGATAGGGTGATTATAGCAGAACCGGAAAAAGAATGCAAACTTTTTCTGGTACGATTCCCTGATTAAATATTGATTTAATCAGAGAGGCATCGTTTTGCAGCGCTGCCGGTTTTGCAATTTAAAGGAAAGAAATCGCAAAACACGTCTCATGCAAGCTCTTTGCCCTGCGGGTAAATAAAATATCTTTGCGGATATTTTATTTAGAGCTTGGTATGACATATTTTATGAACAAAACGTGGTATGCTGGTTGGAGGGGGAATGCAGGATGAAGGTAAGGGAGTTTTTGTTGCAGGTGGTGCTGCTGTTGTGCCTCCTGCTGTCAGGCAGTGCGTCTCTGCCGCAGAAAACACCGGAGGATGAAACGAAGAAAGTGACACCGATTTCCATAACGGTGCGCCATCAGGAAAATACGTTCCGAATGGAGCTGGAAGAATATATCAGGCGGGTGGTGCTTGCGGAAATGCCGGCGGATTTTGAGCCGGATGCCCTGCGAGCCCAGGCGGTAGCGGCAAGAACCTTTGCCTGGAAGATGGCCGTCACCGGTGGAAAGCACGGGGATGGCAGTGTCTGCACGTTATTTTCCTGCTGCCAGGGCTACCTGGAACCGGGGCAGTATTTGCAGTCCTACGGCACTCCGGCAGATTTGGAGAAGATAACCGCGGCGGTGCAGGCTACCGCCGGGCTGATTGTAACGTATCAGGGTGTGCCCATTGAGGCATCTTATTTTTCCTCCTCCTCCGGTCAAACCGAGGATGCCGCGGCAGTGTGGGGCAGCGCCCGTCCCTATTTGATTGCCCAGGATAGCCCGGAGGAAGGCACGCAGCAGCAGACGGTGTTCTCCCGCGCGTATTTGGAAAAGACGCTGGGGGTTTCGCTGGACGAACGGACGGAAAGCTGGTTTACAGACTGGACATATACCCCTGGGAAGGGGGTGGACACCGTGAAAATCGGCAGTCGGGTGTTCACCGGCACCCAGCTGCGGCAGCTGCTGGGGCTGCGCTCCACGGCTTTCACTGTTGCCGTTGAGCATGACGCGGCAGTGTTTACGGTTTATGGCTTTGGCCATCGGGTGGGCATGAGCCAGTATGGGGCAGATGCCATGGCCGCTCGGGGAAGTGACTTCCGGGAAATTCTGGGCTATTATTATCCCGGCACGGAGCTGACAAATATTTCTGATTTGTCGGAAAAGTGAATTGAAATGTTCACATATTTGTGATATCCTATAAAAATTAGTAATTGTCTGTTGCGTTAAAGACGTTTCTTTATACGCCACCGGCTGCTATCAATTGAGAGAAAAGGAGAAGAGAATGCAGTTTTATCAGTTTGAAAGAATCTTTTCCCAGATGGAAAAGGAATTTGGAAAGGTAAGAAGAGGGGAAGAAAACGACTATGATATGCTCTTTTTCCCCCTTGAGTCCAATGTGCTGAAGGTACACCGTGCGTTCCCGTCCTCCAACAGCCGCAGACTGCGGGAGGCGATTGCACTGACGCTGTTTGACCTCAAGGAGCGATACACGGGGGAAAAGCAGGACACCGAAAATTTCCGCAATGAAGACAATGAACGACTGGAAAAGGCGCTGCTCATGGCCTTCGACCCCTATACCAATCCGGAGGCAATGGAGGCGCTGGGGCAGCAGGGGAAAATGGCAGAGGTACCCCCGGAAAAGCTGAAGAGCTATTATAAAATTCCGATTATGTGTCTGCTGAGAATAAAAGAATCCGTTGACACCTGGGAAAAGCAGGGCGGCGCGGACGGCTACTTCGATTTTACGGAAGACTTCTTGGGAAGCCATATAAAAGGCGACAAAATGGAAGTTACCGTCATGAACTCGGAGGCGCTGAAGCCCTAAGCTCTTCTACATTTTTACAGTATGACGAACCGCACTTAAAATTCTTATGAAAAAAGGAGGCGGCAGAATGCTTCTTAAAATTGACGGTGTTCCCGTGGCGGCACAGCCCGGGCAGACCATCCGCGACCTGATTTGCCAGCTGGGGATGAATGCAGCTTCCCTGGGGCAAAGACCCCTGGCGGCCAAGATTGCTGGCGAGGTATTCACCCTCAACTATGTTCCCGTCCGCGCAACCCCCGGCGAGGAAGACAGCATCGATGTCCGCCGCGCCATGGCGGCTTCCGGCGGGGAGATTCAGCTGCTGCACTACACGGACAGCATCGGCAAAAAGGTGTATACCAGGACGGAGTGCTTCCTGGTGTTTTTGGCCATCCGCACGCTCTGGCCGAAGGCGGCGGCAAAGATAAGCTGCACCTTGGGCAACACCGTCTATGTGTCCATTGAGGGGGAAACCCATTTTTCCGTGGCTGCCCTGAAGGATAAAGTGCGGGAATATATTGCAGAGGATTTCCCCTTTGTCCGCCGCCGGATGACCCGGCAGGAGGCAATCCGGCAGTTTGAGGAAAGCAACCGGCCGGACAAGGCGGAACTGCTGCGGTGGTATCAGTCGGATTATTTTGATGAGTATGTGCACGAGGGGTTTTCGGATTATTTCTTCGGAGAAATGCTCCCTTCCTCCGGCTATCTGACGGTGTGGAACCTGCTGGAAACGGAGGGCGGTGTCATCATCCAGTATCCCGATGACCTGTCGCCGGACAGACCGGCGGAATTTAAGGCCAGCCCCAATTTCTTCTCGGTCTTTTCAGAGGGAGAACGCTGGGGCACGCTGATGGAATGCAGCACCGTGGCGGATTTGAACCGCAAGACCCGCTCCGGCAGCATCCGGGAGCTGATTCGGGTCAACGAGGCGCTCCACGAAAAGCGGATTTCCCAGATTGCGGATATGGTGTGCCTGCGGGGAGCCAGGGTTGTGATGCTGGCAGGACCCAGCTCCTCCGGCAAAACCACTTCCGCCAACCGCCTTGCCACGCAGCTGAGGGTTCACGGCAAAAAGCCCATCCTCATGAGCCTGGATAACTATTACATCGACCGGGATAAACTTGCCCCCGGCCCGGATGGCAAGCTGGACTTAGAGCATATCAACACCCTGGACACTCCCTTGTTTCGGGCGGATATTGCCGCGCTGCTTGTCGGGCAGGAGGTTATGCTCCCCACCTTTAATTTTGTAGCCGGGAAACGGGAGTGGGACGGGAAGAAGCTGCGGCTGGAGGAAAATTCCGTTATCATTGTGGAGGGAATCCACGGCCTCAACCCCCAGATGGTGCCCGATGGAGTAGCGGAGCATGAGATGTTCAAGCTCTATGTCAGTCCGTTGCTGCCCCTGAACCTGGATAACCACAATCGGATTCCCACCAGTTATCTGCGTCTGCTGCGGCGTATCGTGCGGGACTATGAAACCCGGGGTTCCTCCGTCCAGCGCACCATCTCCATGTGGGATTCGGTACAGAGCGGTGAAAAACGCTGGATTTTCCCCTACCAGGAAAATGCGGATGTGATTTTCAACAGCTCCACGCTGTATGAGCTGGCGGTGCTGAAAAAGCATATCTTCCCCCTGTTGATCCAGATAACGCCGGAGGACAGCTGCTATGACCAGGTGCGTTCCATTGTGGGAATTTTGGATTTTGTTCAGGAGGCAGATGTGGATGATGAAATCCCGCCAACCAGTATCATCCGGGAGTTCATCGGCGGGAATACATATTATCGGTGATATGGCACAAAGCGCCTACAGAACGTGCGCAAAAAAAGCGGCTGGCAAGCACCAGCCGCTTTTTGAAAGCAATTATGTTACGGCAATCACCGGGGGACAGGGATAACCCAGGCACAGGGACACCAGAATGCAGGCCAGGATGGAAATACAGGCCGTTACCATCCACAGGCTTCGTCTCCGGCCAAATTCCCGGGTCAGATACAGCCACACAAGCCCCAGCGCAGACACCAGAATGGTCAGAACGGCAGCGATGCCCTTGACCACTACCCAGCCGCCAATCCGGTTGGCAGCATACATATATAGAAAGAACAGAAAAGCATCGCCAATCAGAACTTTTGCCATGATGCTTTCCATCTCATGATAACGATTACGGCTGTGCTTACGATTACGGCTTGCCACAAGGCATCCCTCCATGAATATTGTAAACCTATCTTACCATACTCCCCCGAAAAAAGCAATCCCTTTCGGTGCAGACTGCAATTTTTTTCGGGAAGCTTGCGCTTCCGGCAAAACAGTGTTATAATCCATGTAAAAAGTGAGAGAATGGGAGAATTGGTGCCCCGATATGGCTGAACCGCAATATAAGCTGGAAGGAATCGTTCACACCAAAACCGAAACCCGCGAGGATTTTGAGGGGCCGCTGGATGTGATTTTTCTTTTGCTCAGCAAAAACAAAATAGAGATTCAGGATGTTTCCATCACTGCCATTCTGGAGCAGTATCTGGCGTACCTGGACGAAATGAAGCAGCTGGATATGCAGATTGCCAGCGAGTTTATCACCATGGCCTCCCACCTGATGCTGATTAAAACCAAGATGCTGCTGTCTGCCGCCGAGCAGGCGGAGGCGGAATCGGAGCTTGACCAGCTGCGTCAAAGTCTGCTGGAGCGCCGCCGGAGGGAAGCCATGGAGCAGATACGGCAGGCCATTGTCCAGCTGGAGCCCCGCAATGAGATTGGCCGATGCATCTTCACCAAGGAGCCGGAGCCGCTGCCAAAGGAGAAGACCTACCGCTATCAGCACAGCACTGCTGACCTGCTGCGGGCGCTGGATTTGATTGCTGAGCGCAATCAGCGCCAGCTGCCGCCGCCGACTGCCAATTTCAAGGGAATCGTGGCAAAGGAGCCATACCCCGTCAACCGCAAGGCGGGCGAGGTGCTGCGCCAGCTGGTGCTGCGGGGGGTGGAGCGGCTGAAAAGCCTTTTTCGGGGCAATAAGAGCCGCTCTGAAATTGTTGCCACGTTTTTGGCAATACTGGAATTGTGCAAGACCAATTCCGTCGTGCTGGAGGATGATAACTCCGGCGAAAATCCCAATGTCCGTCTCATAAAAACCGATGCACAGGAGGAAAGCTAAATGGAGCAATCCCAAATTCAACGCATTCTGGAAGCCATTTTGTTTGCCTCCGGTGAACGCATGGAAATAACCCGGCTGGCGGCGGCGGTAGGGGTGGAGTCACGGGACATCGAGGACGCAGCCAACGCCCTGGCAGACAGGCTGGCCTATGAACGGCGGGGCATCCGCATTATCCGGCTGGAACGGGGCTATCAGATGGTGTCCTCCGGCGAGATGGCCGATTATGTAACGCGGGCATTGGAGACCCGCAAGCCGCCGAAGCTTTCCTCCTCCCAGCTGGAAGCACTGACCATCATCGCCTACTACCAGCCTGCCACCAAGGCTATGGTAGAGCAGATTCGGGGTGTGGACAGCTCCTACTCCGTGGCGGCGCTGTTGAATAAAAAGCTGATTGAGGAGGCTGGACGGCTGAATGTCCCCGGCAGACCCATCCAGTACCGAACCACGCCGGACTTTCTGCGCACCTTCGGCCTGAGCTCCCTAGAGGAACTTCCCCCCATTGAAAAAATCAATTTTGGCGAGCCGGTGGAGGAACAGCCTGCCCCTGCGGAGGCCACATAATGGGGTGGCTGATTGCCCTGGGGGTGCTGATAGCCATTGGATTTGTCCCGCTGGGGGCGTTCCTGCGGTACGACCAGGACGGGCTGAAAATCAAGCTGGTGGCGGGCCCGGTGCGGTTTAACGTCTATCCCTTCCCGGAACGGAAGCGGGCGAAGCCCCCAAAAAAGAAAAAAAAGCAGCCCTCTAAGCAGCAGGCCTCTCCCCAGCCCAAGCCGGAGGAGAACAAGGGCGGGCGGCTTCGGGATTTTTATCCCTTCCTGCAATTGGGGCTGCGGTTTATGAAGGAGCTGCGCAAAAAGCTGTGCATCAATCATCTGGTGCTGAGGCTGACCCTGGCAGGGGATGACCCCTGCGATTTGGCTGTGGCCTATGGAAGAACCTGGGCGGCGCTGGGCA
>URPI01000068.1 GCA_900549705.1 uncultured Eubacteriales bacterium | reverse complement strand
AAAACATCGGTTCCGAAGTGCCGCTGTTTTGTTGCGACAGCTTCCCCCCGGGGGAAGCCAAGAACTCAAAAACCATTAAATTGTATCCATTCAACGGGGTACATCCCGCCAGCGGGCGCTTCTATCGCACCAGCACCAGCTGGGGTTTCCCATCCTTGTTGTTTACCCGCAGCAGGGTCAAATCCCCATACACCATGGATAACTTTCGCTCCATGTCCTCCAAGCTGTCCTGCTGAGGCTCCAATGTGTCCAGCAGGCAGCCGTCCCGCAGCAGCAGCAGCCGGTCACAGCAGTTCAGCGCCAGCTGGGGGTCATGCAGCGTCACCAGCGCTGCCCGATGCATTCCCAAAAAGCGCTTCACCATTTCCAGCATTTGATACCTGCCAAAAAAATCCAATGCGCTTTCCGGCTCGTCCATCATCAGCAGCGCCGCCTCCCCCACCAGCGTCCGGGCCAGAATACACAGCTGCTTCTGCCCTTCGCTGAGGGTCTGATAATTCTGCTCCTCCATGCCCCCCAGTCCCACCGCTGCCAACGCCTGCCGGGCGGATTCCTTCATCTGCTTTCCGGGGTATTCCAGCAGTCCCAGCCGGGCGTTAAAGCCCATCAGCACCACATCCAGGGCGGAAATATCAATGGAAATGCCGCTGCGCTGCCCAATCAGACTGCACCGCTTTGCCAGCGCCCGGGGGGACAGCTGATGCAGCGGAACTTCGTCCAGCAGCACCTGTCCGGTGTGGGGCAGCAGACCGCACAGGCTTTTCAGCAGGGTGGTTTTGCCGCTGCCGTTGCTGCCCAGCAGTCCGGTCATGGTACCGGATTCCAGAGAAAAGGAAACATCATGCAGGATTGTTTTTTTGCCATACCCGGCGGAAAGATTGCGCACTTCCAGCATCATCCCTCCTCCCTCCTGCCCAGGGTCAGATAAATCAGCGCCGGTGCGCCAATGAGACTGGTAAATACGCTGACCGGCAGCTCTGCCGCCGCCACGCTGCGGGCGAAAATATCTCCGGCACACAGCAGGCAGCCACCCAGCAGCCCGGACAGCAGCATGGTGCTTTTTCGGTTGCCCTTCATCAGCAGCCTTGCCCCATGGGGAGCCAGCAGCCCGATGAAGCTAATCAGCCCCGTCAGGCTCACCACCGCCGCCACCGCCAGCGTGGCAAGGGTCAGCACCAGCAGCCGCACCCGTCCCACGGAAACGCCCAGCAGCCTGGCTTCCCCCTCCTCGGCGGACAGCAGCACCGTCTGCCGGTACAGGGGAAACAGCGCCGCCCCGCACACCAGGCAAATGGCAAGATTCAGCCCAATCCGGGAGGCGTTCACATTGCTGAGGCTGCCCATCATCCAGTATTCAATGGAGGCCAGCTCCCGCTCCGGGTCCGCCATCAGCTTGAGACACATCAGCGCCGTCTGTGCCAGGGCATGAACGCCGATGCCCGCCAGCACAATGGTGCTTTTCTTGCCGGTTTTGTCCAGGGAGGACAGCGCCAGCGCCGCCCCCACCGCCGCCAGCGCCCCAAAGAAAGCGCTGGCTGTCACCGCCCCCGCGGAACCCAGGAACAAAATGCCCGCCGCCGCTCCGGCACTGGCACCGGAGGAAACCCCAATCACGTCCGGGGAAGCCAAGGGGTTGCGGAACACCGTTTGATACACAAAGCCGCAAATGCCCAGGGTGAAGCCCCCCACCACGGCGACCTCCACCCGTGCCAGCCGCAGGGTGAAAAACACCTTGCGCTGCATGGGTTCGTCCCTTAAAATGCCGGTTATCGTCAGGGGGAACTTGCCCACAAACAAACTGCCCCCTGCCAGCAGCAGCAGGAGGCAGAATGCCAGCATCCATTTCCGGCGGTCAGTTCTCACCGTAGGAGAAGCCATAGAAGCTCTGGTAGAAGTCATGGATGATATCCTCACATTCTTCACCCATCACATCTCCATGGAGAACGGAGGCCAGCCACACAGAGCCGAGGATGCCGCTGGGAACAGGGCTGTCCCATGCTTCAGCATCGCCGGGCAGCTGATACACCGCACCATTCTTCACGGCGGTGCAGTCTGCCAGATTTTCGTCTGCCAGCACATCCTCCACACTGTAGGAGGCATCGGAGGCCAGCACAATCACATCGGGGTTCCACTTGAGCAGCTGCTCATAGCTGACCTCTGCCCAATAGGTGTCCTCAATCTCGGCTGCCACATTCTCTGCGCCAGCCAGAGTCACCATGCCGGACTGATACATCTTGCCGCCGGCGGTGGTGAGCAGATTGCTGTTGCCAGCCAGATACACCCGGGGCTTCTGGGTGTCTGCCAGCTTTTCTTCCAGATAATCATACAGGTCATCGATGTAACCCAGCAGCTCAGCCGCCCGCTCCTCGGTGCCGGTGGCCTCGCCCAGCAGGGCAATCATGTCTTCCAGATTTTCCTGGCTTTCGGGGTTGACCAGCAGCACGGGGATGCCCAGCTCACCGAGGGTGGCGGCGGCATCCTTCAGCTTCTTGGGGAGAATCACCAGGTCGGGCTTCAGGGCAATGCAGCCTTCCAGATTGAATTCCTTGGCAGAGCCCACGTTGGGCAGTTCAATCAGCTCCGGCGCACTGAGGGAATAGATGGGGCGCTTGGCGGCCTTGGCTTCGATGCCCACAATTCTATCCTGCACCCCCAGGGCAATCAGCGCACTGGTGGAAATGTAGTAGCCGCTGACAATCCGGGAAGGTGCTTCCTCCACCGTCACTTCCCGCCCCACCTGGTCGGTCAGGGTGACGGGGTCTGCCAGCGCGCACACACCGGCGCTGACGGTCAGCAGAGCTGCCAGCAGCAGAGCAATGATTTTTTTCATGGTTAATTCCTCACATTCGTTGTATTTTTAAAAGTACAACGCTAGTATACCATTTCCACTTCCCAAAAGCAACAAAAAATGTTATACTGAGAGAAAAATGGGGACGAATGCCCTGATGCAAAGGAGTACCATATGTTTACCATCAAAAACTATGTCCGGGCGCAAAGTCTGGAGGAAGCATGGACGCTGAACCAGAAGCGCAGCAGCCGAATCCTCGGCGGAATGCTGTGGCTGAAAATGGGACGGGGCACCGTGCAAACCGCCATCGACCTCAGCGGCCTGGGGCTTGACACCATCGAAGAAACCGAGGAGGGCTTCTCCATCGGTGCCATGGTCACCCTGCGCCAGCTGGAGCAGCATCCGGGGCTGAACCGGTATACCCAGAATGCAGTTCAGAAGGCAGTCAAGGATATTGTGGGGGTGCAGTTCCGCAATCTTGCCACCCTGGGCGGCAGCCTGTGGGGGCGCTTTGGCTTCTCCGATGTGCTGACGGTGTTCCTTGCCATGGACTGCCAGGTGGAGCTCTACAAGGGCGGTCTGGTTCCTCTTGAAACCTTCCTCACCAGGAAGCACGACCGGGACATTCTGGTGCGGGTGCTGGTGAAGAAGACTCCGGCGCATTTTGCCTATACTGCCATGCGGATTCAGCGGACGGACTTCCCCGTGCTGACCTGCGCCGTGTCCGATGTGGGCGGGATGCAGCGGGCGGTCATTGGTGCCCGCCCCAATAAGGCCATGGTGGTCACCAACGAAGATAATCTTCCCGCCGAGGCCTTTGCCGAATATGTTGCCCGGGTGGTTCCCACCGGCAGCAATATGCGGGGCAGCGCTGCCTATCGCACCCATCTGGTGCAGGTGCTGACCCAGAGAGCCATTGCGGAAATGGGAGGAGCAAACTGATATGGAAATGACACTGAACCTCAACGGAAAAAACATCACCGATCATATTGATGCCGATTCCCTTCTGATTGATTTTGTGCGCAAGCATGGCTGCTACAGCGTCAAGCGGGGCTGCGAAACCGCCAACTGCGGGCTTTGCACCGTGCTGATGGACGGCAAGCCCGTCCTCTCCTGCTCCATGCTCACCGCCCGTGCCGCCGGTCACCGGATTCAAACCCTGGAGGGCTTGCAGGAGGAGGCCAAGGAATTTGTGGGCTTCATTGCCGACCAGGGTGCCGACCAGTGCGGCTTCTGCAACCCCGGCTTCATCATGAACACCGTGGCGCTACTGCGGGAGAATCCCAACCCCACCGATGATGAAATCCGTGCCTATCTGGCAGGCAACCTGTGCCGCTGCTCCGGCTATGAGGGGCAGCTGCGGGGCATCCGTGCATTTCTGAACAGCCGAGGTGTGAAATAATGGAAAAAGAACTGAAATCCGTTGGTAAATCCGTCCGCAAAAAGGACTCCATGCAGCTGCTGCTGGGCAAACCGGTGTACACCGATGATGTCACCGGCGAGGCGCTGGTGGTCAAGCTGCTGCGCAGCCCCCATCCCAACGCCCTGGTGGAGAAGATTGATACCACCGTTGCCAAAAAGGTGCCGGGGGTGGTGGACATTTACACCTGGGAGGATGTGCCCACCCATCGCTTTGCCATTGCCGGTCAGACCTTTCCCGAGCCCTCCCCCTATGACCGTCTGATCATCGACCGCCACGTTCGCTTCGTGGGGGATGTGGTGGCCATCATCGCCGCCGAGGACGAGAAGGCCGCCCAGAAGGCCATGAAGCTGATGAAAGTGACCTATCAGCTGCTGCCCGCCGTGCTGGACTATCGCACCGCCAAGGATAACGCCACCCTGGTGCATCCCGAGGAGGACTGGTATCCCCCCTGCCCGGTGGGCGGCGACAACAAGCGGAACCTGGTTGCCAGCGAGGTCACCTCTCACGGGGACGTGGAAGCCGTGATGGCGGACTGCGACATTGTGCTGGAGCATACCTATCACACCAAGGCCTTTAACCAGGCCATGATGGAAACCTTCCGCACCTACTGCGAAATGGACCGCTATGGGCGGCTCCATGTGATTTCCTCCACCCAGATTGTGTTCCACTGCCGCCGCATCATTGCCACTGCCCTGGGCATCCCCAAGAGCATGGTGCGGGTGGAGAAGCCCCGCATCGGCGGCGGCTTCGGTGCCAAGCAGACGGCGGTGTGCGAGGTGTATCCCGCCTTCGTCACCTGGAAGACCGGCCGCCCCAGCAAGCTCATCTATACCCGGGAGGAAGCCCAGATTGCCGGTTCTCCCCGCCACGAAATGGAAATCACCGTCCGGCTGGGTGCCAGCAAGGATGGCAAAATCCGCGCCCTGGATTTGTACACCCTGTCCAATTCCGGCGCTTACGGCGAGCATGGCCCCACCACCGTGGGTCTTTCCGGTCACAAGTCCATTCCCCTGTACACCGGCAGCGTGGAAGCCTTCCGGTTCGGCTACGATGTGGTGTACACCAATCTGATGGCTGCCGGTGCCTACCGGGGCTACGGTGCCACCCAGGGCATCTTCGCCCTGGAAAGCATGGTCAACGAGCTGGCAGAAAAGCTCCGCATGGACCCCACCGTGCTGCGGGAAATGAACATGGTGCGCCAGGGCATGGTCATGCCCGCCTACTATGGGGAGGTCGCCTCGGCCTGCGCCCTGGATAAGTGCATGGAGCACTGCAAAGAGATGTTCCACTGGGATGAAAAATATCCCGTCCGGGATATGGGAGGCGGCAAGGTGCGTACCGCCGGTGTTGCCATGGCCATGCAAGGCTCCTGCATTTCCAGCCTGGACGTTGGCTCCGCCACGGTGAAGCTCACCGAGGAGGGGGGCTACAACCTGCTCATCGGCGCAGCGGACATGGGCACCGGCTGCGACACCATTCTGGCGCAGATGCTGGCAGAGAACATGGAATGCAGCGTGGACAATGTGGCGGTATTCGGCGCTGATACCGATGCCTCCCCCTATGACTCCGGCTCCTACGCTTCCTCCACCACCTACGTCACCGGCAAGGCGGTGGAGCTGGCCTGCGACAAGCTGAAAAAGCAGATGTGCCGCATTGGCGCTCAGCTGCTGGGCTGCACCCCGGAGGAGGTGGAGTTCCAGGCGGGCAAGATTGTAAACCCCGCCACCGGCGAAAGCGTCACTGCCGCCCAGGTGGGCTGCAAGAGCCAACTGAACAGCGACGAAGCCGCCGAGGCCACCGCCTCCCACGCTTCCCCGGTCTCCCCTCCCCCCTTCATGGTGGGCATGGTGGAAATCGAGCTGGATCAGCTCACCGGCCTTGTCACCGTGCTGGACTATATGGCTGTGGTGGACTGCGGCATTCCCATCAACCCCGCCCTGGCGCGGATTCAGACCGAGGGCGGCATTGTGCAGGGCATCGGTCACACCCTGATGGAGAACATCACCTATCGCAACGGTCGCCCGGCGGAGAGCAGCTTCATGCAGTATAAGATTCCCACCCGGCTGGACATGGGCACGCTGAAGGTGGAATTTGAAAACAGCTTCGAGCCAACCGGCCCCTTCGGTGCCAAGTCCATCGGTGAAATCGTCATCAATACCCCCGCCCCCGCCCTGGCGCACGCCATCTATCGTGCCACCGGCGTGTGGCACCGCAGTCTGCCCATTACCCCGGAGCAGATTGCCATGGGCGAAGAATAACACAAATATCGCAAATCCCCCCAGGAGCCTGCCATAAGCAGCTTCCGGGGGGATTTATATTGAATGAGGGGGATTTTCCGGCGTTATTCCTCAGCTCCGGCGGTTCTGCTGTAGAAAAACAGCGACAGGCACACGAAGAAGCTCAGGCACAATGTCATAATGGTATAGCTGAACAGCCCCTTGTCGCCGTGGCGCTGGACATAATACTCCATATACCCGGCGCCGCCCAGCAGCACCAGCATCATCGCCCAGGCGGGGTAGTACCACAGCTTCATGCCCTGCTCCTTCACCATGCGCACGGAGAACACCACGCTCACCGCCACAATCGCGGCGGCGCTCAAAAGCTGCACCGCGCTGATAAAGCCGTTGCTGCGCAGGTACAGGGAATCATACCGGGTGCTGTCCAGCACCGCTTGCGTCAGGCAGTACAGCAGCAGGAACACCAGCGTGGTATCACCCCGTCTCCGTCTGGCCAGCAGGAAAAAGGCAGCCACCGCAGCAAATACCAACGCCGTCACCATGGACTGAATCACAAAGGTTGCCAGTCGGTATTCCGGCGCACCGGTGACCACATTGTTGACAGGGTATGCAAAGGGCAGCGTCCGCAAAGACTTGAGCAGCTGCCCCCGGTCGGCAGCACTGAAGAAGCAAGCCAGCCGCCCCACGCAAATGCCCGCGCAGCCACCCAAGCTCATGGCATCCAGCATTCTCATGGGGTGCTTTTCCAGCCCCACCAGCTTGAGAATCCCGGCGGCAGCGCCGCAGGCTGCAAAGCAGCCCATCAGGGCATAGCCGCCGGACGTATAGTCCGTCATGGCCTTTACAAAACTGGTGTAGCCGTCCGGGCGGAAATACCAGTGAAACAGCCGCCCAAAGAATACCGACAGCACCAGTGCCAGGGGCACAGCCACTGCGGCGGCCAGCTTTTTTCCGCTGGGCAGATAAAACGCCAGAAACAGGCAGATTGCCACGCCGACAGCCATGGTCATCACCACGGAATTCCAGTAGATAAAGGTATTTCCATAGATAAATGCAATTTTCTCCATGTCATTAACCTCCCACGGATGTGGCGAAATAGATGATATCGCTGATAGACCGCTGCTGACCGTACAGCACCCGGTTGACAAGCTTTCCATCCAGCGCAATGGCCGCCGTCTGCCCGCCGTCCAGGGTGTACGCCTTCTGGCAGCCGGTGAGGGCAATCCGCTCCGCAAACTGGTGAATATTCAGGGCGCTGGGATAGTCCTCCTCGTGGTTGGCGGTGACAATCAGATAATGCCGTGTCCCCATCTGGCACAGCGCCGCCCGGGGGCTGATGGAATTGACCTCGCCCAAATCGTAGTTTTCCGGCTCACAGCGCTGGCCGTTGTCCACCAGAATGGGGCCGAAGGCCAGGCTGAACCGGATGTTGTTGTCATCCACGAATTTCTGTGCCTCCTCCTTGGTCATCTTCACATCCTGATAGCCAAAGAGCAGGTCGCCGTCCGCGTTGATGTAGCAGGTGTCCGCCTTGTTTGTGTACACGTTGCGCACCGTATTTTCATACACCACAATGCCGTTATAGTGGAATTTATAGAAGTCGCCGGAGGAAGCCAGCACCGCATTGACGGTTTTCGCCATTTCCGTGGTGGTATACTGGGTGTCTGCGCCATAGCGTCCGTCCGCCAGGAAGCGGCGGAACTGGGAGCCGTCGGCAATCACCACCTCCGCAAAGGTGAGGACGGTGGTACCATAAGGCTCTTTCCAGGTGACAGTGGCAATGGAATCATCCAGATAGAAGTTCACCACCGAACCGGGCAGCTGTTCCCGGTCATTTCCAAAATACAGCGCCTGCCCATCCAGCAGCGGAGCGGCCTTTTCGGCAAACCAGTCCAAATCGGAAATTTTCATCACCTGGCCGTAGCCGTTCGGATTGGGCACAGGGGCAATCAGGTCGCCGTCATTGAGCTTTTTGGCCTGCACCGCAGGCTGGTTCTCCCGGAGCATCGCCGCCTGTGCCGCCACCGCCTGGTCGTATTTCTGCCCAATATCGGGTACGGAAATTTTCACCGTTAGTTTCTGTGACCCCGTTCCCAGTCTGGGAATCAGCCCCGCTAGCAGCGCCAGGGTTGCCGCAGTGGAAACCGCCCCGGCCACGATGGCGGCAATCTTGTGTTTTGTATCTGTCATATGTCTGTCTCCTCGTTCTGCCCCGCCGGAATGGCCGTGGCAAAGTAGATAATGTCGCTTATCTTGCGCTGATAGCCAAAAAGCACAGCGTTGATAAGCTCCCCGTCCATGGCAATCACCGCAGTCTGTCCCCCGTCCAGGGTATAGGCCGTCTGAACACCCCTATCTTGCAGCACCTCGCCAAACCGGTGCAGGGTGGGGGTCTGCTGATAGTCCCCCTCACCGTTGACCACCGCCAGCAGATAGTGGAGCTTTCCCAGCTGGCACAGGGCGGAGCGGGGATAATGGTCGTGAATCTCCCCCACGGCATAGCGTTCCGGGGTGACCACCTGCCCTTGCCGAATCAGCACCGGCCCAAAGGCCAGACTGAACAGGATGTTTTCTTCCTCCACAAACTGCTGAAATTCCTCCCGGCTGCGGTCGTCCTCCCGGCTGCTAAACAGCAGGTCGCCGTTTTTGTCCACATAGCAGGTGTCCACCAAGCCGTTGTTGACCCGGCGCACCAGCCCGTCATACACCAGGGTTCCGGCCTGCCGATAGTTGTAAAAATCACCGCTGGAAGCCACCACTGCGTTGACGCTTTGCGCCATTTCCGTGGTGACGAACAGCTTCTCCGACCCAAATTCTCCCCCGGCCAAAAACCGGCGGAATTGGGAAGGGTGGGCAATTTTGATTTCCGAGAAGGTGTAAACGCCCCCGTCAATGGCCTGCTTCCAGGTGATGGCCAGGATGGTCTTGTCCAGGTAGCAGCGGACAGCCGTCCCCGGCAAAGGGGTGATGTCCCCGCTGAAAAAGAGCGTTTGCCCGTCTAACAGCGATTGTGCCGCTTCTTCCACGGCGGCCAAGTGTTCCGGGCTGTTAATCCGGCTGTAATTTGCAGGATTGGGCGTTGGGGCAGAGAGCGCATGGGGGTCAATCCAATAGATGCGTTCCAGGCCGTTCAGCCCCCGGCGGGCATCGGAAAGCCGCTGCTCCACAAAGGAAGCCAGCTTCTCTCCACTCCGCCGGGTCTGCATTCCCCCGTGGGCAGGTGCGCCCACCCATTGCAGGATGCCCAGTAACAGGCTGCACACCAACACCCCTGCCGTCAGGCAGGCGGGCACGGAAATACTGCGTTTTTCGCTGTTTACACCGTCATCGGTCAAATTGATCCCTTCTTATTGCAGGATTCCGCCGGAGATTGCGTTCAACAGCGCGGCATCCGGCATCACCCACCACTGGTGGGCATCATACAGTAAGTTCACGGTAACGGTATGTTCCACGGTCTGCGCTTCCTCCAGCGCCAGGTTTGCCGCCTGGTACAGAACAGAATCTACAAATCCGGGGCGGTACTCATGATTTTCATCGTAAACGTCGTCCATGCTGTCTGACAGGGCAATTTTCCGCTCCAGCAGCTCCGGTGCTTCTGCTGCCATGTCTTCCAGCACCCGGTTCATATCCAGGCCGGTAATCGTCACCTGCTGGCACACACCGGAATCGGAGGCAGTGCAGGGGGCATCGGCGGTATAATGCAGGCTGGATGTAAAGGAATTCCACAGCTGCATGGCTGCGTCGCTGTCCGCAGATGCGCCGGAGCCAAGATCCGGCTGCCCATAGAGATACTGGGAAGCCCCGCTGTAATTTCCGCTGCAAAGCTCCGCCATCATGGCGCTGACGCAGTCCTCCGCCCCCTGAGGATAGCCCAGAATGATTGGCTCTGCATCCCGCTGCGTCAGGCAGATGGTCAATGCCACCGCAGCCAGTGCCCCGCCCAAGCCGCCGAGCAGCGCCGGGACAAGTGATTTTTGTCTCATTGATTCACCCGAATTCTTCAAAAATATTTATCATTATATCTATTTTTTAACAAACTGTCAACTGGCGGCGGGCGGCAGTGCCGCCGGACAATGACGCTACGGAGATAGTACGAATACGTTGGTGCCCTGACCCGCCCGGTAACCGGTTTTGTATATGCTTCCTGTAGGGGTCGACGAGCAGTCGACCCGC